>JAIDBM010000067.1 GCA_029056365.1 Muribaculaceae bacterium
CTAGTCTGGTGGGCTGTGTTATGTTTTTAAGAGACAGGTAAAATAAGACTGGTCCGGTCGTGTGTCGACAATTAATGAGTTCAGAATCGATATGCGAACAAAGGGAGCGATGGTTTCGTTTAAGGTGAATCTGAACGAGATTATGTATACCGAATCTGTTGCATTGCTTGCCGACAAGCAGAAGATACTCTTCTTATGGATTCCAAAAACATGCAGTTTTCTGGAAATTACCAATGCCTTATGGCCCAGAAAACCCAAAAAGACAAGAGCGATTCTGACTGACTGCGGATTAGTGGATATGGGTACCTCTGTGCTTTGGTTTAATCATAATCTTGGAGCTAAAACAGAATATGATCTTGGCGATTTATACGAATGGGATCAATGTGAATGGTATTTAGATAACTTGCTGTCGGACTTACTTCCAAAAGGATATCGAGTACCGACCACTCAGGAATGGGAGGAATTATTGGCAGTCTGCAATAATAAATTTGTAATAGTGATAATAGACAATAATAAGTTTGCGAAATTCACAAGCTCCAAAACCAACAATGAGCTGTTTCTACCTTATAATCTCGCTGCTGATAGAAGCCTTGTTAGGTATTGGACCTCCACTCCCAAAGACAGATTTGATGCATATACGATGTGCATGTATAGGAATAGCTCTAATCCATACATAAGTAGTCGTGAAAAACAGTCTAAACTCCTTGTCCGACCGGTCTTTGCCCCCAATATTAAATCCAAGAAGAAATAAATCTCATCATAATATACGCATTCCAGGATAGAATACAACAACTTATGTCCTCTCTATAGTATATGACTTATGTTATGGATAAAAGAATAGGCAACTCACGGGTTTTCGGGCGAAGTACGCCTTATTATAAAGAAACCCGCTCAAATCCTTCATACGATAGCGACAGCGAGTCCATATCAAGACTGTGCGACAACATCTTTTTTATGGCGCAAGGACTTGTTGTTCCTGAACAAAACGCACCGACCCATGACCATAAAGACTAAATACTTATCGTCGGAAGGCATCCCGGACTTCTTCAACCGGAAGGATTGCGCCTTTGTGCTTGGCAACAAGGCCCAATTGCAGAGCAAAGTGCATGAAATCCAAGATTCTTTGAGAGAAAAAGGCTGGAACTTCAAGCTTTCGGTTCATAGCTCAATCGGGAAAACTTCATTTGCCGACTACATCGGAGGAGATGTGATATGTCCGTTGTTTGATATCTATGACGGTATCCGTGGTTATGTTGTGGCAAACTCATGTGACGACAATCTCCCGCTTGTAGTGGAAGAAGTTGTAAAAACCGCTTCCGACAATCAGAGAGAATATCTCGAAGATGTGGTGCTGGCGGCAGCCTTCAACAGTCCGTTTGAGTTCAATAATTCTGTTGACACAATTTTCGGAGAGCATCGGAGTCAAGACGATGAAGCAGATACAACTTCAGGTATCTTGCCTTTCGATGTCTCCAGACTATCGATATTGCCACTCGGAGCCGCCGCATTCGGTGCAGACTGTGACTTCAATCTTGATTTAGATACGGCAGACGGATTAGACGATATATCCTTTGCGGGAAGTATCGATCTGTCCGAAAGCTCTTTGGAATCAGTCCGATATTTTAAAAACTCAAACATTTCGAACAAGAATAAACGTGAGTTTTTAAAACACATACCTGAGAAGGTATCCGAGCGATATATCAAGAAAAATCCGAATTGCCGAAAGGACCTGGAGGCACTTATCGCTTCTGTAAGCCACGAAGACCTTCAACAGCTCGTTATGGAACTCATAACACGGCAGAAAGGCGCGACACAGATTTTCGATTTTTCAAATCTGAGCGCCGCATCGGAATATGAACTATGCGTAAAGAAATGGGACAATACAATTAAGGAATTCGACCATAAGTTTCATTACTGTATATTCCTTAAAGACGGCAAAGGCAAGGAATATCCGGTAAAGTTCCAGCATCATCCCGCCTACTGCCTGTATATGATGTATATTATCGATCGGGCGACAAGGGGCAACGATGCGTCCTATCTGTCGATTCGAGAGAATAAGGAACAATATATCCGTTTATATCAGACTGTTTTCGGCATTCCGTACAACGAAGCCGAAAAGAAGTATCTCACCTTCGCATACCGTCTGACCAAGGAAGGCGAAGTAAGCCGCAAGGGACGATATGACGACTATCTTAAAGACATCGACAATACAATTACCTCAATAGTCGGACGCGCCGACAGCATTCCGCTGAAACTGCGCGACGGAGGGCATCTGGAATTACTGCCCGACCGGATAAAAATCGATGAAAATCTGCGCATGTTTAATTTCAGATAGTTTGATTATCAGATAGATACAACACCGGATTATTGGCAGGCCAAATCGTAGGCCCTACCCTTTTGAAAACCTCTAACTTTGTAATCGAAGTTAGAGGTTTTCTCTATCTGATCCACTAAAACTATCTGTTTATGAAACGCGCCAGAAACAATTCGCAGAAAGTCCTCGCCAATGCCGGGGACAATCGCAGTGAAGTGCGCAACAACGCACTGGAAACGATACATAATATCATTGAAAACGAGCATGTGGCAAAGGAATTCTTCTTCGTGGACATGTTTCCGAAGATGACGGCTCTGGCAGATAGCTACAACCGTGCGTTCGGCCTTGACCTTTATCCGGAAGATGTTGCCCGCGCAACATATCTTTCCTGCTGGGAGAACGACTGGGCGAAACTACGTGCCTTTAAAGGCGAGAGCTCTCCATACGCATGGGTGGCCCGTATCGCGTCACAGGCCACATACCGCTTCCTGGTCGAGGAAAAATATATCGATGGTGTAGACAATACCAAAACCAACGACTATCGTCTGACTGTTCGCAGTATCGAGGATGTTCGTCTGCGGCAGGCTATCGTCGACATGGTTTTCATCCCCGACCAGCACAAGGCTCTGGAATTGTTTTATGTGACAAAATATGAGGAGGATGCGCTCGTAAAAGCTTTTGGCGAGACAGAGCGTGCAAGGAACATCCTGAAGACCGCAGAAAAAACTCTTATCGAACAATTGCTCAATACCGAGAATCCGTATGCCGAAATGGCCCTTTCCACAAAGAAAGCCATCAATCCTGAAGTCCGCTTTCAGCCGTGGCACGACCGGATAGACGAGGGCGATGTGAGCGAGAACCATCAGACTCTCCGCGACTTACTCGCAAACCTATATAAAAACGAAGACTGGGATGCCAACGCCATAAGGTTCATAAACAGCGTGCTTGCCGAACTCGACTGGACTGAAATTCAGAAAGAAGTGTGGCGTGAGAGGTTCTTCCACGAGACTCCGTCGAAGGAACTCGCGATTCGGTTTCAAGTACGCAACACATGGATCGACAACACATACTCCCGTCTCAACAAACAGTTCCGCATTGCTGTAAAAACCTGGTGGAAAAAGTTCAACCGTTAAGAGCCGATAAATCAAGGAAACATGAAACAGTTACTCATGAACGATTCTCGCTTTGCCGGCCACACGGTGGTCCGCAAGCTGAGTACACGACACGACGGCGAACGGGAGGTGTATCTTGCCAGATGCAGCGATGAAACCGACAGCGAAACGGCTGATGCGCCGGAAAATTTCAGAATCGTTACAGTATTCGACCTGAAATCGAAGCGTTATTCGAATGGCAGCACATCGCGTAAACGTGTGCCGGATTTTATCGATGAGGTAAAGTTCCTGCGGGGCCGGCAGTCGGGAAAGCATTTCCCAAAGCTTGTTGACTGCGGGATAGACAAGGTAGGCAATCGGCGGCTCGGGTGGATGTCGCAGCAATATTCCGATGCATACAGTCTGACCGATGAAATCAAGCTTCAGCGGGGACTGTGCATGTCTGATGTGGTCAAGGTAATGGAGGCCCTCTTTACAGCCGTTGACGAAATGGCCCGATACACACGGGGCGGCGGACATTACAATATAACAACCGACAATATCCTGCTGGATTATGATGGAGATGAACTTGAGGGCATATATCTTATCGGTCTGTCGGATATGGGTTCTCCGTGTCATGGCTCGACTCCTTTCAGCGACGACGTGCCCGACAGGCGTTTCCGTGCGCCTGAGACCGCCAACGGAGTGTTTTCTCACCTTTCCGACATTTACGCCCTCGGCATTGTTATGTCGATGATGATTTCCGGAGATGCAGGCGATGAGCCGGACTACTGTGCCGATTCCCGTTTTTCCATGGCCTCGGCAATGGAGTTCCGTAAACGGTTCCTGAAAAGAAACAGAGTAAGGCTTACACCGGCCCAACGACTGATTCTTGAAAAAGCAACCGATGTGAATCCGTCAAATCGCTTTCAGACAGTCGACCGCTTCCGCTCATTTGTCGGCAAGCTGGCAAAGGACAACATATCGGCACAATCGCATGTGGAAAAACCCGCAACCATAGCAACAGGTTCCAGCGGGATGGCTCTCGACGAGGTTGCCGGCATGTCGGAGCTGAAGGCTCTATTCCGGCGTGACTTCATACGTATTGTGCGCAATCCCAAGGTTGCACAGGCATACGGCATCAGGCCGAGCAACTGTACGCTGCTCTACGGTCCGCAAGGATGCGGAAAGACTTTCATTGCCGAAAAGGCAGCGCAGGAGTCCGGTCTGAATTATAAGATGATAAATCCCTCGGAGTTAGGGTCGATCTACATACACGGCTCCCAGCAGAAGATAGCCGAGCTGTTCGATGAAGCCGAAAAGAAAGCCCCGATGATACTGATTTTCGATGAGTTCGATGCCATTGTTCCCAAACGCGACGCCGACCTGAACGGCAATCAGGCGAACGAGGTAAACGAGATGCTGACCCAGCTGAACAACTGCGCATCACGAGGAATCTACGTGCTGGCTACCACAAACCGTCCGGGGCTTCTCGATCCTGCCATTCTGCGTAAAGGCCGCGTTGACCGGACTGTGTACGTGGCGCTTCCCGATAAAGAGGCCCGCGAAGAGCTGTTCAGACTTGAAATCGAAAAACGGCCGTTTGCAGATATCGACTACGAGACACTTGCATCCGTAACTGAAAATTTCAGCTGCAGCGACATCTCATTCATCGTCGAGGAGTCGGCAAGAATTTGCTTTGAGGAAACACTCGACCGTGGACTTGACGAACCTCTGCCACTGTCGACGACACGTCTGATGGCAGTAATCAATGCCACCCGCCCATCGGTCTCCGACAAACAACGCAGGGAGTATATCGAGCTGAAGGCGAAAATGGAAAACCGACAAGCGGACGGTGAAAGAAAAAAAGTGGGTTTTCTTCTCTGACAAGATAGAATGCCCCGGTTTTACAGCTCATTATAAGAGCATAAACATAACATGATATGATAAAAGAAAGTGTACTGACAACGCTGAGAACACTCGGGTTTATCCCCGAGGAAATCGAAGGCTTCGGCTACCGTTTCGAGTATGAAGACCTGACTGTAATCTACTCTGCCGATGAAGATGAAGCCAAGTGTATAACCCTTACAGTTCCATATGTTTTCAATATATCCGACGACAACCGTGTTGCCGTGCTGGAAGCTATGGCGAAACTCTGCGGCAGAATGAAATATGTGCAGCCGGTAATAATGTTCCAGGAGCAGGTGTGGCTCAACTACCAGCATCATGTAGGCGACAATGAGGTCACACCTGAACTTATCGAGCACATGATACATGTGTTGACTTTTTCGACAATCACATTCCACAAAATCATAAACGGAGAAGACGATGAAAACTAAAGAGCTTATCCGGCAGGTACTGGACAAATGGGGTTTTCCGCTTGTTCAGGAAAATGACAACAGCCTGGTGTTCCGATACCAGATGAACTACATCCAGGCCAATATCTCCGGTGGAGAAGACTCAAATGCCGTGGCCCTGACGCTGTCGGGCATATTCTCGGCTGACGACGAGAAAGAAATGTTTCTTGGCCTGCGCACCTGCAATGACCTCAACCATAATCTACTTCAGGTGAAACTGTATATCGATTCCGAATCAGACCTGATTATCGCATCTGAGTTTTTCTATAAATCCGCCGACGATATGGAGTATCTGCTCAACGTGTCGCTACGGTCGGTGGTAGTAGCAAAGAAATGTTTCATCCAGAAATACAACGAACTTGAAGCGGAAGCAAAACTGATGTCAGAACTTGAACAAGAATAAAAAGATAAAGCACTATGAAACAAAGAGTATTCAATCTGATTATCCTCGATGAAAGCGGCTCGATGAGCAGCATCGAACGGCAGGCTGTCGACGGAGTGAACGAAACCGTACAGACCATAAGGGCCTCCCAGAAAAAACATCCCGAACAGGAACATATTGTGTCGCTGGTGTCGTTCAACTCCGGCGCCGTCAAGACCATCTACGACAAAGTGGAGGCCGACCGTGTGGAGGACCTGACCGCGAAGCAGTATATACCCTCCTGCAGCACGCCTCTCTACGATGCCATGGGCAACTCTATAAACTCTCTCCGGAAAAGTGTGGCCGATGAAGACGCCGTACTTGTTACTGTTATCACCGACGGTTATGAAAATGCTTCAACAGAGTACGACGGACAGACTATCAGGAAACTGGTAGAGACAATGAAATCCAAAGGATGGCTTTTTACATACATTGGCGCCAATCAGGATGTCGAGGCTGTGGCTGCCTCAATTTCCATTACAAACACCCTGTGCTTTGAAGCCGACGAAGACGGAACATCGGAAATGTTCGCCCGTGAGTGCAGGGCAAGAAGCCGATGGGCCGACCGGCTCGCAAGCAAAATCGAACCTTCCATGATGGCCAACGACTACTTCGATGATGACGACGACAAATAACTTTTTCCGATAAAAGAATTCACAAACTGATCTAATACTCAACTAAAATCACTAATTTCGTAGTCTGATCGGCAACTACGCCGCTCAGACTACCCTATATTATGGCTACTATTATATTATGGCAACAAAAATAATACAACATCACGAACAGTTCGACTTCGAGTTGTTCTTTCAAAACATCAGCCTGCAATATATCGGACTTGACTACCGCGACTATCTGGCTTTTCTGCACGCCGAGGGCGAAAAACATTCATTCATCGGACATGCCGAATGTGACAACCGTGTGGAAAACGCCATCGGCAACGCCATCGCTTCCGAGCACGGCGCTGATATAATAAACCGTGCTTCAACTGTAATGATCATGATAATCCATTCGTCCAAAGCCGTGCGCCCGCTGACTATGAATGAAATGCAATACCTCAACGAATTTACCTCCGGATTTTCAAAAGAATGCGAGCTTATATGGGGAATTGCCGAAGATTCCTCTCTTGAAAATTCCGTAAAGGCAATCGTGTTTGCAAACATCGCCGAATGATAAAAAGAAGGAATATAG
>JAIDBM010000068.1 GCA_029056365.1 Muribaculaceae bacterium
ATCCGTGTCCGAAATTCAATAAGAAATGTTCGAAATACCTGCTTCAGGTTGCGGTGGTGTGTCTTGGATTCAATATGAATCTGCATGAATCTCTGAAGTCCGGCTCCGAAGGCATGATGTTTACGGTTGTAAGTGTTGTCGGAGTGATGTGTCTCGGAGTAATGGGCGGATATTGGCTGCGCATCAACCGCAAGACAAGCTATCTGATTTCATCGGGTACCGCCATATGCGGAGGTTCGGCAATCGCGGCGGTTGGTCCGGTGCTCAAAGCCAGCGAAAACGAGATGGCGGTATCGCTCGGCGTTATATTCATTCTCAATGCCATAGCGCTCTTTGTGTTTCCGCCGATCGGACATATGCTCGGGATGAGCCAGGAGCAATTCGGAACCTGGGCTGCCATTGCCATCCATGACACATCATCGGTAGTGGGAGCCGGCGAAAGTTTCGGCGAACAGGCACTGCAGATAGCAACTCTTATTAAACTTACCCGCGCACTGTGGATCATACCTCTGGCGCTTGCCACAATGTTCATATTCCGGGAAAAGAGCGGCAGTGTGTCAGTTCCATGGTTTATATTCATATTTATCCTGGCCATGCTTGCCAACAGTTACATCAATCTGCCCGGATGGTTTACCGGCAATATGGTGTGGATTGCCCGCAGAGGAATGGTGGTGACACTGTTCATGATTGGCGCGTCACTGTCGGTTTCAACAGTCCGGCAGGTCGGAGTCAAGCCGCTTCTGCTTGCAGTAATGCTCTGGGTCGCTATTGCGGCGGGCAGTCTGCTTGTGGTCGAGACAACCATTCCATAACATATTTCGTATGTATGCTCCATACAGTAGAATTCCTGCCGTACCCGTTGCAATGGGGTTTATGGCAGGAATTCTGCTTTTTGGCATAGGTCTGCCGTGGTATGCGGCGGCATGTGTGGCGGTGTTGTCGCTATGTATGCTGTATTTCCGCAATCGCTTCTATACATTCGGCCTGATGGCACTGGGTATTGGCTGGATGGCCGCCTGTGTGCATACACCCGAACCTTTGCCCGGTGCCATGCATGGGGCAAAGGTCGAAGTCGGTGCCCGTGTGGTTGACATGGAACGAAGCTCCGACAACTGGAGCATGATCGTTGAAGCCGATTCAATCGGGGCGATGAGACTCGGAACTCCGCTGCGCATCCGGGTGACTCTGTTGTCGGACAATACGGAGGCAGGCATAGGCTCAAGAGTAAGAGTACAAGGGCGATTGCAGGATATAAGGCGGCTTGGCGACTCGCCATATGAACCGGATTACGGCCGATATGCCTGTGTAGACAGAATCGTGGCTGCAATGTCGGCTGATGCCGAGTCGTTCTGTGTGCTTTCCAAAGGCAGCGGTTTCAGGGAACTTATGAGGCATTGGCGGGAGGAAATGGAGGATATTATATATCTCTCCGGAGCAGCTCCCGAAACTGCCGCGTTTCTGGTGGCTACGATATGCGGCGATGACAACAGTCTTTCTTCTGAATCAAAATCCATGTTCCGTACATTGGGTCTTGCGCATCTTCTGGCCCTCAGCGGATTTCATGTTGCTCTGTTGGCCTGGATAGTTTCATTGGCATTCATGCCGCTTCGGTTGTCGAGAAAACTCTCGCGTTACAGACACTTGCCCGTGATGGCGGCTGTGTGGATATATGTATTCGTGACAGGAATGTCGCCGTCGGCAATGAGGGCGGCCTGTCTTGTCACAGTAGTGCTTCTTGGCAGAATCATGCAGCGTCAGTCGGTAAGTTACAACGCTCTTGCCGCCACAGCACTTGCAATGCTTGCAATAAATCCGCTGATGCTTTATTCTCCCGGCTTTCAGCTTTCATTCGCTGCCGTGCTTGGACTGCTTGCGTTTTCGGAGCCGTTGAATCCGTTTCCCCGCTCCAGGCGTATTCCGCACTGGCTGGCATCGCTGTTCACTGTGCCGCTGGCCGCAATCCTTGGTACGGTAGCGTTTTCGGCCGCATATTTCCACAGTTTCCCATTGCTGTTTCTTCCGGCCAACATAATAATGACATTGATGGCCACCATTATAATAGGGGGTGGGGTGATAATGACATTTGTCGGCATGTGCGGCATAAAGTTGGGATTTATGGCTGTTGTACTTGACTATCTGTATGGAATGGCCGATTCATTCTGCAGGCTTCTGATGCGTATTCCTGTAAAAGAAATCACCGGGATATATCCCGACTGGCCTGTGTCGCTGATGCTCGTTCTTGCCACGGTGTCGTTTGCAGTGGCGGTGAGACGACACAGACTTCGGGCCGGAATAATGGCTGTGTTATTTGTGGTGTCCGGGGCCGGATGTGCATTCGTCTGGTCGGCCGAAACGACCCGTGGCGAATTGTTCATCCCATGCCAATCGGCCGACACCAGAATTGTGATGCGTCATGGGGAGCATGCGGCTTTATATACCGAGGTGCCGATGCCAGCCGGACGGGCGACTCTTGAAATATGTAGGAAAAAGTATTCCGCATGGCTGCATTCACACGGATGCCACAACGGCCTTGAACACATCGATTCCATTCCAGACTTGTCGGGCCTGCATAAAAACGGCAGATTGCTGACAGCGGGGCCCAATACAATATATATGCTCAATCACAACAGCGAAATCTGCTCGCTGAAAGTCGATTATGTTGTAATAGGCAAAGGCCCCCGGATAGATATTGACTCCGTGGCTGCAGGAATGCGACCGCAGTGTATTGTTATCGGCCCGTCTGTTCGCAGTAAAATACGAAAAGATTACATTCAACGCTGCAGGGAGTGTGGAATTGCAGTCCACGATACCACCGACAGCATATTCAGTCTGACATGGAGATAACTGACGGTCATACATCTTTCTGTGAACGTTATCGGACTGCAATTGTTTCTGTGAACGTTATTGGACTGCAATTGTTATGATTATAAAAGTTTGTCCGGACTTGGATAGTTTGGCAAAGTTTTTGCTTTTAATCCGATTTGAATTAACTTGGAATAAACATCAGATAAGATATGAAAAATAACAAGCATAACGAAAAGCCTCAGGATGAAACTCCGGTAGTTGACGATATTCTTGATACAGATAACGAGCAGACAGAACTTTCCGATGAACTTAACAAAGAAATGAACGAAATGGAAGTTCTGCGTCAGCAGCTTGAGGACGCCCAGGCGGCAGTTGAAAAAGAAAAGAAGGAATACATGTTCCTTATGGCTGATTTCGACAACTTCCGCAAGCGGGTGCGCCGTGAGAAAGAAGATTTGCTGAAGAACGGCAACGAGAAAGTCCTTGCCGGACTGTTGCCTATTGTCGATGACTTCGAACGCGGACTGGAAGCGACAAAAGACAGCGAGGACCCCGGATCCATCCGAGAGGGCATGGAGCTGATATACAACAAACTGGTGAAATATCTCGAGCAGAACGGAGTCAAGGCCATGGAGTCGACCGGCAGTGAGTTTGACGCCGATTTTCACGAGGCCATTGCCACGATACCAGCCCCCGGCGAGGAACTCAAGGGAAAGGTTGTGGATACGGTTCAGAAAGGATACACTATCAACGACAAGGTTCTGCGCCATGCAAAAGTGGCCGTAGGCGAATAATAATACACGGCTAATATGAGCGAAAAACGAGACTATTACGAAGTGCTCGGTGTGGCAAAAAACGCCACAGCCGATGAAATCAAGAAAGCCTATCGCAAGATGGCGATAAAATATCACCCGGACAAGAATCCGGGCGACAAGGAGGCCGAAGAGAAATTCAAGGAAGCGGCCGAAGCTTACGATGTGCTTTCCAATGATGAAAAACGAAAGCGCTATGACCAGTTCGGACATAACATGGGTCCGCAGGGATTCCCCGGTGGCGGAGGCGGCTTCGGCGGTTTCGGCGGCGGAGGTATGTCGATGGACGATATATTCTCGATGTTCGGCGATATTTTCGGCGGACATATGGATATGGGCGGCGGCTTTGGAGGCGCCACCGGCGGTCGGTCACGTGCACGCCAGCGCCAACGCCGTGGCACAGACTTGCGCATACGTGTGAAAATGACGCTTGAAGACATTGCAAACGGCGTTGACAAGACTCTCAAGATTCCTACATATGTGAAATGCGAGCACTGCAACGGCACCGGAGCCAAAGACGGAGTGGCCTTTGCCACCTGTAACACCTGTCATGGCACCGGTTCGATTACCCAGGTGCAGAATTCGATATTCGGAGCCATGCAGTCGCAGGTAATATGCCCGGAATGTGAAGGGTCGGGCAAGACGATAACCGAGCGTTGCCAGTATTGTGGCGGAGAAGGCGTTGAGCGCAAGGACCAGCAGATTTCGTTCCATATACCGGCCGGCGTGTCGGACGGCATGACTCTTACAGTACGCGGCAAGGGAAATGCGCCGCGCCGTGGAGGTGTGAACGGCGACCTGCTCGTAGTGATAGAAGAAGTGAAACATACTGAGCTTATCAGAGACGGCGACGATGTAATCTACAATCTGATGCTTGACCTGCCGACAGCAATACTCGGCGGCAGTGTCGAGGTGCCTACAATAAGCGGACGTGCAAGATTGAAAATCGCTGCAGGAACACAGCCTGGAAAGGTGCTCCGCCTGCGTGGAAAGGGTTTGCCTTCACAAGAACGCAGCGGCAACGGCGACGAGTTGATAAACGTTATGGTTTATATTCCTGAAAAACTGAGCGACAGCGAGCGCCAGGCTGTTGAGTCGCTGAAAGATTCGCCCAATATCACTCCGACAGAGGCCGAGAAACAGCGCATATTCTCAAAACTCAAACATATATTTGAGTAGACCTTAATAAAAAAAACGGCTCCTGAAAGTCATCGAAACTTTCAGGAGCCGTTTTTTTTTACAATTTCCATCTCACATCATTACCGGAGCGAGATACCGGGCGAGAAGGTATCCGCCTGAAATCAGCCAGACAAACAATATCGCTGCAAGAATGAAGGGCTTTGCGCCTGCTTTCTTGAATTTATCGAAGCTTGTCTCGGCTCCGAGTGCAACCATGGCCATGGTGAGCATGAACGTGTCGATATAGTTTATCAGACTGTTGCCCCAGGACGGTATTCCCATAGGAGTATCAAGTGTGTTGAGATATACCGAGAGTGAGTTTATGCCTATGACGATGAGAAAACCAAAGGCAAACCATGGTATGGTCACCTTGCCTTTTTCTCCGCTGTGTACCGCCGAGGCTTTACGGGCACGTCGGGCTACCCAGACACCAAGTATAAGCAGCACCGGCACAAGCATCATCACACGAATCATCTTAACTATCACCGTTGTGGAGGCAATCTGTTCGCCGAGTGCGTTGCCAGCCCCTACGGCATGAGCCACTTCGTGAAGGGTAGAGCCGCTGAATATGCCCATTTCGGTGGGTGACAGCTGCAGAACACCGGCACGATAGGCTATTGGATAGAGAAACATAGCCACAGTTCCAAAAATAACCACAGTAGCCACGGCTACAGCTGTCTTGTACGGTTTTGTACGCATGGTGGCTTCGGCTCCAAGCACTGCCGCCGCACCGCATATGCCGCTTCCTATAGATGTGAGCATGGCAATGTCGCGGTCCATTTTCATAAGCCGCCCTATGTAGTATCCGCCTATGACTGTTACGGTTACTATTATTGCATCGACGGTTATTCCGGCAATTCCTACAGCCGCGATGTCCTGGAATGTGAGGCGGAATCCATAAAGGATTATGCCTATGCGCAGAAGTCGTTTGGAGCAGAACTGTATGCCCGGCACCCATGTGGCAGGCAGGTGCATACGCAGCAGATTCGCATATATCATACCAAGTACGATGCCGATAATCATAGGGCTGATGGACAAGGAAGTGAAAATTTCCGCACTCCCGATATAGAACGCCGCACAGGAGAACAGTGCTATCAGAAGCACTCCGTGCAGCATGTGTCCGCGTGTCTGTGAAAACATAGTTGATTCAGATTGTTGAATTATTTTTACAAGTAAGTTATATCAGTTTATTGCCGAATCGGCATATTGAGTTTGTTCGGTTGTATCCGCATGTGTTTTCATGTATAAACATATTCTTAACGGTGAATTTCGGTTTTTGTTTTATCCGGAGTGCTTACAAAGGTTAAGCGCTAAAAAAAAATGTGCGGTTCTGTGCCGCACATTCTGTGGTCATATCGCCGAACAATAACAATCGCAGTCGGAAAGTTGCAGGCGAAGATTTTCAGCTTTATTATGATCGGAAAATATGCCGAACACGGCGGCGCCGCTGCCGCTCATGGCCGAATATACGGCCCCGGCCTCGTACATACGCTTTTTCACAGCGGCTATATCAGGTGCAATGGCGAAAACTCCGGGTTCAAATCCGTTTGTCAGTTCGTTGCGCCATTCATGTATGTCGCCGGAAAGAATCCGGCGTAGGTCCGGTGCCGGACCCGAGGGTATTACTCCCGCATATGCCGATGCAGTCGAAACCATACAGTGGCGTGGTTTGGCTATCAGCAGGGTGTAATCGTTCAAATCAAGGTCGAAAGGTTCCAGAGTTGTACCGGTTCCGGTTGCCAGCATCGGACGGCGGTAAATAAACAGGGGGCAGTCGGCTCCTATTCCGGCGGCGATGTCGGCAAGGCGTGCGGTGTCCAAACCCAGTTCCAGCAAATCGTTCAGCGCAATAAGGGCCGCCGCCGCATCAGCCGATCCGCCACCAAGACCTGCTCCGTCGGGCACAATCTTTTTCAGATGTATGTCGACCGCCGGAAGAACACCAGTTTCATGCTCAAGAGCGCGGAACGCTTTCATTACAAGGTTTTTTTCCGGCGGACATCCGACATCACGTCCATATGTGAACAATCGTGTGCGCTTGCTCCCGCCCGGCACGACTTCAAGCACATCCGACCATCCTACAGGCAACATTACAGTGGCAATGTCGTGATACCCGTCGGCACGTCGGCGTTCTATATACAGGCCGAGATTAATCTTGCATTTAGGAAATACTACCATGTCGGTTCAGATGTCAGAATGGAACTGATTCTCCGGGTGCGGCCGGAGATATGTCGGCAGACCCGCCTGAAAGAGGGTCGTTCTGTGGAATAGGAGCATTGCCGTCGGCAAGCTGTTGGTTTAGTCTGGAACCCTGCACGGCCATTCCTGAGGCGATATCGGTCGACCAGTTCTCGAATCTTGCGAAAGGCGCCCGGAAACGCATCTGCACATCATCCACCTTTCCGCTTCGGTGTTTGGCCACAATGAATTCTGCCAGACCGCGTATGTCCTTGCCGCTTGCGTCAGTGTCGGCATGGATGTAATACTCCGGCCGATGTATGAAACAAACAATGTCGGCATCCTGTTCGATTGCACCCGACTCTCGAAGGTCGCTCAGCTGAGGCCGCTTGTTATCGCCGCGTGATTCTATGGCACGGCTAAGCTGAGAAAGAGCTATTATAGGTATGTTCAGTTCTTTGGCAAGCTGTTTTATCGATCGTGAAATCATGCTGACCTCCTGTTCGCGGCTTCCGAACTTCATTCCGGATGCATTCATGAGCTGAAGGTAGTCGATTATTATCATTTTCACATTATGTTCGCGCACGAGCCGACGGGCCTTCGTACGGAGTTCGAACACCGACAGAGACGCCGTATCGTCGACATATAGAGGCACTCCGTTGAGCTGCTTTGAACGCGACGACAGTTTTTCCCATTCGAGCGAATCGAGCGCACCGCTCTTTATTTTGCCGCCTTCAATTTCGCAAACGTTGGAAATCAGACGGTTTACCAGCTGCAGATTACTCATTTCGAGCGAAAAAATTGCAACGGGAATATTGTAGTTCACGGCCATGTTCTTGGCCATGGACAGAACGAAAGCGGTTTTTCCCATGGCCGGACGGGCGGCCACAATTATGAGGTCGGAGTTCTGCCATCCTGATGTGAGTTTGTCGAGTTCGTGAAAACCGGTTTCAAGTCCGCTCAGACCCGATGTCCGGTTCGCGGCAGCCTCGATCTGGCGGAGCGCCTGGTCGACTACGGGGTCGATCTGCACAACATCGCGTTTTACATTCCGCTGTGATATTTCAAACAAACGTCCTTCCGCTTCCTGAAGCAGGTCGTCGACATCATTACTCTCGTCAAACGCCTTGTTCTGTATATTCGAGGCAAAGGCTATAAGCTCGCGGGCCAGATATTTCTGTGCCACAATGCGGGCATGGTATTCCACATTCGCGGCCGAGTTCACCGCCGTTGACAGGTTGACCACGGCTACTGGCCCTCCTACTTCGTCAAGAGTGCCGTTCAGGCGCAGTTGCTGGGTGACAGACAGTACATCTATCGGGCGCTGATTTATGCCGAGAGTCTGAATCGCCTCATATATCTTCTGATAATTAGGCTCATAGAAACATTCAGGTTTTAGAATGTCGCAGACTGTTGTGTATGCGTCTTTTTCAAGCATGAGCGCTCCGAGCACCGCAGCCTCGAATACAGTATCTCTCGGAGCCTTGCGCCCGTCGATGTCACCGATACTCGACGCAGTGGCCATCCGTGTGGTCCGCTGTGTGTATTTTTGCTGTTCTGCCATTATTTTCTTGTGGATGAGTATATGGAATGCAAAGGTACAAAATTTTGTTTATTCACGGAAGTATATTCGCCGTACACGCGGACTGACGGATGCCAGTATCTCGTAAGGGATTGTACCCTGGACATCGCTCAGACGCTGTATCGGGGCGGATGGTCCGAATATTTCCACCACATCGCCTACGGTGGCACCGGGTGCATCGGTCACATCAATCATACACAGGTCCATGCAGATATTGCCTACAGTGGGGCAAAGTACATCACGTACAGAAAATGATGCGTTCCCGCATCCGAAGTGACGGTCGATTCCATCGGCATATCCTATCGGAATTGTAGCTATTAAGGAATCGCGTTTAAGAAGTCCGCGACGCCCGTAGCCGATTGTAGTGCCTGCCGGCCAGCGGCGCACCGCTATTATTGTAGTGCTGAGCCTGGCCACAGTCTCCAGCTCCGGATTTTCGCCGAGCGGGTCAATGCCGTACAGTCCTATGCCCAGACGCACCATATCGTAATGGTACTGCGGATATCGGCTTATGCCTGCCGTATTCAGTATGTGCCGTTTGAACGGGTAGGGAATCATGGCGGCCATGCGGTCGGTCATGGATTCATAGTTGTGGAGCTGCATCTCGGTGTAATCATTCATGTCCGGGCAGTCGGCGGTTGCCAGATGAGAGAATACCGAGGCTACACGGAGTGTAGACGAATCGCTCAGATAGCGGCATAATTCCGGCAGTTCGCCATCGATGAATCCGAGTCGGTGCATGCCGGTGTCGAGCTTAATGTGTATGGGGTATTCGCTGATACCCCGGCGGCGTGCCTCGCTTCGCAGGGTGAAGTATTCTCTCAGAGAAAACACGGTAGGTTCAAGTCGGCGGTCGAACAATGCGCTGTAATTGTTTGTAATGGGGTTGAGCACAAGAACAGGCATCGTGATTCCGGCCCGGCGGAGTTCAACGCCTTCATCCACAACCGCAACCGCCAGATATGAGGCCCGGCAGCTCTGGAGTGTTTTTGCAAGCTCAAGCGCCCCCACACCGTAAGCGCTGGCCTTTACCATGGCTATCATGCCTGTGCCCGGAGCGAGCAGACTGCGGTAGTAGTTGAAATTGTGGGCCGCGGCGTCAAGATTAATTTCCATTATCGTGTCGTGTCTGGGCGACTCAAGTAAATCCTTTATCCGCTCGAAACCGCTTCCCGGAGCACCTTTGATAAGTATCAGTTCCGAATTGAACCTGTCGATGTCGTAGTTGTTGATAAAACTTTCCGAATCGGCAACGAACTCTTTGGCGATCAGAGGGTCGAATAATTTTCTACGCCCGCTTATCTCCCTGCCGACCCCTATCATACGCGATACTCCGTAGTCGTGCAGCAGATTGTTGGCCATTGAATACAGTTCATCGATATCCTGGCCGTACCAATGTTGCAGATCGCCGAGAATAACGGTGAGACTGCGTCCGTGAGTGGCACGTCTGCGCATATAGTCGAGAGAGTCGCGCAGCGACCGCAGGTCTGATGTGAAGCCATCGAACAGCATCAGGCAGTCGTTCAGACCCTCATGTACATCTATACGGGATTTGATTTCACTTACATCACCAAGAAGTTCACCGGCCTGACGACCGTATCCAAGCACTTCAAGAACGGTCCTGGCCAGAGCCATATTGATATTATGCGCTGTGTATGGCGTACAGCTCACCGGGTGCAGTGCAGCCTTCGGACACGCGGTCCGCACAATATCCCCGATACCCGGATACCCGGAAGCATCGAATATCACATCCCTGCAGTTTTCGAAAAGCTTCAGTTTTTCATGAATCTTGTCTTCTCGCGAACCGAATCCCTGGTCGTGGGCATCGGTAATCGACGTGAGTATGCCCACTTCGGGATGTATGGCTTCCATCGGAGCCTGCATCTGGCCGGGGCCGTCAATACCCACTTCTATAATGCTCTGGTCATGGGCCGAGTCCAGTTCCCATAGGCTCAGGGCAACCCCGATATGGGAGTTCCAGCTTCTGGGACTCCGTACCGGATTGCCGAGTTTGAGCAACGCCTGATACAGCAGCTCTTTAACCACGGTCTTTCCCCGGCTGCCGGTTATGGCTATGGTCACCCCTTTGCACATGTTGTCGTGTCGTGTGGCGCCAAGCTGCATCATGGCTTCCGGAACATCTTCTGTCACAAACCACAGGTTTTCCGGTGAGGAAGCCGATTCTGCAAGCTCTGCGGGGATTTTTTCCACTATGAAGGCTCTTACGCCTCGGAGATACATGTCGGCGATGTATTTGTGGCCGTCGCCTGTAGCAGTTCGGACGGCGGCGAATATGGTCTGTGCCGGATTGGTAAGCGCACGGCTGTCGCTGATCATGAACCGGAGTCGGTTCATGGCGGCAAAAGCCGATTTCACATTGTTGAAAATCATAGAATGGAACGATGCGCCTCACGAAGGAATGCCGCATGGCGGCGGTTCGCCTCCGCAAGGGTTTCTGATGAGAAATATGTTTGTGAGAATATATCGTAGATGTAATCCACGGCCATAGACGACGGATGTCTGAGGTCATCGGCATAGAAGCGGTAGTCTCTCAGGTCGTCGACCAGAATTTCGTATGCGGGAAAATATTCCGCATCCTGAATCAGGTCCAGGGCCAGCAGCAGGGTGGCTTTGCTGAGCTCGTTGCCATGAAGTCCGTCGGCTCCGTGCCGTATGGGGCTCACGGTCGCTACAAGGTGTTTGCCCATGGCTGTAAGACGGTGAGCCAAAGGAACCCACAGACTGGTTATCTCGTCCACGTCCATGCGACGGCGTCTGAAAGCCGAAGCGGGGAATTTATGGCAGTTTCCAACGATTCTGCCACAGGCTGCGTGTTCAAAACACCATGCAGTGCCAAATGTGACAATTACGGTGGATGCATTCTGTAACTTCTGTGCCGTGTTCCGGCATCCGTTGTTAATGTTTTCCAGAAGCACCTGAGGGTCATCGCTGCTGTAACGCATCGGAAAGTCAAGCGCATGCCAGCGTCCGCTGTCGTCGAGGGTCAGGTCGGCTTCGGTGTATACATATGAATCGAGCAGCCTGGAAATAAATGCATGCAGCGAGGCCGGATTGTAAAGCGGCCCCATGGGATTATGGCATACATCAAAGCCGTCGGTCCTGAGGCGCTCGCCGACATTGTCGCTGAAGCATGATCCGAGCAACACGGTTCCGCCATCGTTGTGCGTGATACGGTGTTTGCTTATCGGCGCTTCTATGGTGGTTCTGAATTTCATTTTAATACATCTGATAATCGATGGAGAGAACCTGAAATTCCGTGCGCCGGTTGATTTGGTCGGCTGCATCCTGATCTTCAGGCGAAAGTGTAAGAATATAGTCTTCGGTGAGAGTAACGCCTTCATCGAATTGCGGATACTCCTTGTTTATGCGCCGGGTTACAGTTTTGGGCCTGGATTCGCCGTAGCCCTGCGACTGGAGTCTGTCGGGTGCGATACCGACCGATATCAGGTAGTCGATGACCGATTTGGCACGTCTCGCCGACAGATCGATGTTATATTCATCGCTGCCTTTGCGGTCGGTGTGCGATGCCATTTCGATTGTCACGTTCGGATTGTCGCGCAACACTTGCGCCAGTTCATCGAGAGCCTGTTTCGACTCCGGTCGTAGCGATGCTTTGTCAAAATCATAGAATATATTGTCTACAACCTGCGGTTTGTGTATCGACGCGAGAATGAAATCAACGCCATATTCGGCGTCTTCTTCAGCGTTGTCGGCCGTGAACTCCTGACGTGAATTAAGGTATCCTTTCGCACCGGCCAGCATCACATAGCTTACACCGCGTTGCAGCGGAAAAGAGAATGAGCCGTCGTTTCGTGCAATCTGTTTCTGGTTGCTGCCATCATTGCCCACTATGCGTATCACGGCATTCGGCACAGGTTCATCGTCCTTGTCCACAACCCAGCCGCTTATGTTTATACGCAGGTCGGGGAGTTCAAACGAGTATATATGGTCATAACCCTTGCCGTCACCACGGTTACTGCTGAAGAATCCGCTTTCGCCCTCGCCGAATGTTATGCCGAAGTCATCGCCGGCCGAGTTAATCGGACGCCCCATGTTAACCACGCTCCAGCCTCCCGACCGTGTCAGTTCGGCACGGAAAATATCAAGTCCGCCATACCCGGGATGTCCGTCTGAAGCGAAATACAATACGGAATCGGTGCGCACATACGGGAACATCTCATCGCCCGGAGTGTTTATCCATTCCCCGAGGTTTTCAAGCGAACCGGCGCGTTCCTTGAGATTTATACGCCAGATATCGCGTCCGCCGCTGCCGCCCGGCATGTCGCTTGTGAAATATAGCCAGTTGCCGTCGGGCGACACCGCCGGATGTCCGTAGCTCGACAACGTGTCGGCTGTAATCTCGAATTTCACTGGAGCGCTCCATTTGGCATCGCTGCGCTGTGAGGTGTATATTTCCACGCCGGTGTTTGCGTTCAGTTCACGGCGTGCTTTTGTGAGGTACATAGTCGAGCCGTCGGGCGAAAAGCTTACGATGCCTTCATCGAATTCGCTGTTGAGCTCGCCTTCCACAGCTTCCGGCCTGTTCCATTCGCCACGCTCGTTTTTCGATGCACGCCATATGTCGCTTTTTTTCATTCCGGTTATCTCGGACTTTCTTGTGCCGGACACTTTTTCATTTGTAGTGGTGAAGTAAAGCTGGTCGTGCGAGGCATCAAGAAACATGGGCGCGAAATCGGCTCTGCGTGAGTTGAAAAGTTTTGCGTTTTTCACCACATGCCGAGTTTTGCCATGTTCCTTGTCGGTGGCCATGCGTGCGCCGATGAGTCCGGTTTTGGCTAACTCGTTGTTCGGGTCTGCGGCAAGATAATCGTTGTAGGCCTTGACAGCCGCAGCATACTTTCCTTCGCCATGAAGACTTCTGGCAAGCCTCAGCGTGGCCAGAGAATCGGTAATTCCATATCTAATGGCATTCTGATATGCCGCCGATGCCTTGGCGTTCATGTTTATACGCGAATAGCACTGTGCCATCTTGTAGGCGATTTCTCCCCGCAATGGCCTTTCTTCCGCCTTTTTATATTTATTGTACAGTTTACGATATGTGTTTGCGGCATCGAAATATTCGCCGCGAGCCATCTGTTCATCGGCTGTCGCCATTTTCGGACCGCCGCATCCGGTAGCCATTGCCGCCAGAGCGAGCAGGGCCATCGCAGCATACCGGGCCCTTGGAAAGGAGCATTTCATTATATTATATGAGAATGGAAAAATCCAGTTAGATATTCTTTTTTTCTTACATAACGAATGCATGCGGCAAATATTGTAGAAAGCACACATGGCGGGAATGCGTCATGGCGGCAGGCAATCGCCTGCGCCCTGTACAGTGGTGAAATTGTAACAAATTAAATGACGTGAGTAATGCCCATAATTGCGAAATTTTAACTAACTTTGCATAAAATTTCTGAGGAAATTATTTAACCATCTGATATTCATACATCTAATTGTTTTATGGATTTGTTACAGCTTTTCAGTCCGGGTCAGGAGAGTATTGCCAGTACGCTGGTTCTATACTCCTTTGTGATCGCAGCCGGTATATTTATCGGCAAACTGAAAATATTCGGTGTGTCGCTTGGCGTCACTTTCGTGCTGTTTGTCGGCATCCTCATGGGACACCTCGGTTATGTGGTGAACGGAGAGATACTCAAATTTGTGCGTGAGTTCGGCCTCATACTGTTTATTTTCTCGATTGGTCTACAGGTCGGGCCAGGATTCTTTTCTTCATTCAAAGAAGGCGGCATAAGGCTTAATATGCTTGCTGTTACTGGTATAGCACTGAATGTTCTGATTGTGCTATGTATCTATTATTTTGGAAATGTACATGACATCAGCGCTCTTGTGGGCGTGATGAGCGGCGCCGTGACCAATACTCCCGGTCTGGCGGCTGCGCAACAGACAATAACCACAATGACCTCAGGCCCGGAACAGGCCAATATCATGGCATCGGGTTATGCTGCGGCTTATCCCCTTGGTGTGGTGGGTATCATTCTCGCCATGTTCGTAGTCAAAGGCGTATTCGGCATAAAGGTGCAGGACGAGATAAAGGAGATAGAACAGGACCAGGAGAACGCCCAGCTCAAGCCATATATGCTTACAATCGAAGTAACCAACAAGCTTGTAAGCGGCCACACCTTGCTCCAGCTTCACGATGTGATACAATGCAACTTTGTAATTTCGCGAATCATGAACAGCGACGGCAAGGTCGAGATTCCTCGGTCGAGCTCTCAGATTTTCACCGGCGACAGACTTTTCATTGTCTGCTCGGCACAGGATGCCGGACGTTTCAAGGCAGTGCTCGGTCCTGAAACCGAGACCGACTGGGAATCGGCACCTACACCGGTATACTCACGCCGTATAGTCATTACCAAAAGCGAATACAATGGCGTGGCACTTGGTTCGTTACGGCTGCATAACGGATACAAACTCAATGCCACCCGTGTGAACCGTGCGGGCGTTGACCTGCTTGCGGCTCCCAACCTTCGCCTGCAGATGGGCGACCGCATAACTGTGGTAGGCAATCTTGACGATATAGACCGTCTGGCACAGCGGCTCGGCAACTCCATGAAGCGACTCAACCATCCGAATCTTATCACAATTTTCGTGGGCATAATACTTGGTATAGTGCTCGGCTCGATAAATATCGGTTTCGGCATGAAGCTCGGCCTCGCCGGAGGCCCGCTTGTTGTGGCGATACTCCTGAGCCGATTCGGATACAAAGCCAAACTCGTTACCTATACATCATCTTCCGCGTCACTGTTGCTACGTGAGCTCGGCATATGTCTTTTCCTCGCATCGGTGGGTATCGCAGCCGGCAAAGGTTTTGCCGATGCAGTGTTCAATCCTACCGGCATGTGGTGGGTAATATGGGGCTTTAT
>JAIDBM010000069.1 GCA_029056365.1 Muribaculaceae bacterium
ACATTATGCTAAAATTTCAAGTGCTATGTAGAAGCCAAGATGTTGTATTTTGTATTAGCCGGAGTTTGGCAGGATATTGATTATTTCACTATTTCTTTAGAATCTATAGGGAATCGAGATGCGTAGGTTCAGTCTTCGTATCGGTTTTCTATCACGTCCCAGTCAACTATGTTCCATAGAGCTTTCAATGCATCTGCCCGTCTGTTCTGATAGTCGAGGTAGTAGGCGTGCTCCCATACATCGAAGCAAAGAAGCGGACGAAGTCCGGTTTTTATCGGACTTTCGGCGTTTTTACCTTGAGTGATGAAAACTTTACCGTTTTCATCGCTTGAGAGCCATACCCATCCGGAACCAAAAAGTCCGACGCCTGCATCTTCAAACGCTTTTTTGAAATTATCGAATGAACCGAATGTCCGGTCGATTTCTTCTCTAAGACGTCCATGAGGCTCGCGGCTGCCTTCCGGAGAAAAGGAAAAGAAATAGAAAATGTGGTTCCAAGCCTGTGAGGCGTTATTGAAGAGAGGTCCGTCGGCATGACGTATTACGTCTTCAAGATCCATATCTTCGAATTCGCTTCCTTTGATGAGTTCGTTGAGTTTGTCGATATATGCTTTCTCGTGTTTGCCATAGTGGAAATTGACAGTATCTTCGGAAATAACCGGAGAGAGTGCATCGTTGGCATAAGGCAATGCGGGTTGTGTATAGGTCATGATTCGTTTTGTTTTATGTTGTTTTATACCATAAGAACGTATCAGTATCATGTAGGTTCACGAAATTTGTTTTTTTAGCAATGGTTAAGAGTGCGTTTAACTTAACGTGCCATGGCCTTATTTACAAAAAGCAGACGGGCCACCTCCATTGCAGAGGTGGCCCGTGGTATATACCCGTGTGGTATAATAGGGATAATGAAATTATTCTTCCTTCAGAAGTTCGAGCATCTTTATTGCCGAAGACGGAATTCGTGTGCCGGGTCCGAATATGGCAGCTACACCGGCCTTGTAGAGGAAGTCATAGTCCTGAGCAGGTATTACACCGCCGGCTGTAACCATGATGTCTTCACGACCGAGTTTCTTGAGTTCTTCGATTACCTGGGGAATCAGAGTTTTGTGTCCGGCAGCAAGAGATGAAACACCAAGGATGTGCACGTCGTTTTCAACAGCCTGGCGGGCAGCCTCGGCCGGAGTCTGGAATAGCGGTCCCATATCAACGTCAAATCCGCAGTCGGCATAGCCGGTGGCTACAACTTTTGCGCCACGGTCGTGTCCGTCCTGACCCATTTTGGCAATCATGATACGAGGCTGACGGCCTTCACGTTTTGCGAATTCTTCGCACATCTGTCGGGCTTGCAGGAAGTCGGGGTCCTGCTTGGTTTCTGCTGAGTACACTCCTGATATAGTTCTGATTACGGCTTTATAACGGCCTACAACATCTTCGCAGGCATCGGAAATTTCACCAAGTGTTGCACGCAGACCAGCGGCTTTTACAGCCAGGTCGAGCAGATTGCCTTCTTTTGTGCGTACACATTCGGTAATGGCCTTGAGCGCTTCTTTTACTTTGGCCTCATCGCGTTCTGCCTTGACAACGTTCAGACGTTCAATCTGTTCCTTGCGCACTTCAGTGTTGTCGATTTCAAGGATGTCGATCGGATCTTCGTGGTCAAGACGATACTTGTTGATTCCGACAATAGTCTGACGTCCGGAATCGATTCTTGCCTGTGTGCGGGCTGCGGCTTCTTCGATGCGAAGTTTCGGCAGTCCGGTTTCTATGGCCTTGGCCATGCCGCCGAGTTTTTCGATTTCCTGGATGTGCTCCCATGCGCGATGTGCGATTTCATTTGTAAGAGCCTCTACATAATAGCTGCCGCCCCAGGGATCGATTGACTTTGTTACAAGAGTTTCTTCCTGAATGTATATCTGGGTGTTTCGCGCGATACGTGCCGAGAAATCGGTGGGCAGTGCGATTGCCTCGTCAAGAGCGTTGGTGTGGAGCGACTGAGTGTGGCCAAGAGCGGCACCCATTGCTTCGATACATGTACGACCGACGTTGTTGAACGGGTCTTGCTCGGTAAGCGACCATCCTGAAGTCTGAGAGTGTGTACGCAGAGCGAGAGACTTGGGATTTTTGGGGTTGAACTGCTTGACGATTATTGCCCAGAGCATAAGAGCGGCACGCATTTTTT
>JAIDBM010000007.1 GCA_029056365.1 Muribaculaceae bacterium
CCGCCTGCCAGAACTGGCGGCGGGGTCGCCGCCGTTACCGGACTGCAAGTAACGTCGGCGACCCGCAAGTAACGTCGGCGACCCCGCCGACGATGGCCAAGGTTGCTTACAACTATAGAAACGGGGCACCGTAAAAAATACGGTACCCCGGCATATAATCGTATAACGATTGTTTTCAGATTTCAGCTTTGCGTCCGCCTTCGTAAAGCACTTCTTTTTCTTCGGGAAGTGAGCTTACAGGCTTGCTGAGCACTATGGCGTACAGCAACAGGTAAGCCGCGAAGCATACCACAAGCCAGAAGCTGTTCACAATGCCTACATTGTTGGCAAGGGCGCCCTGAACGATTGTCCAGATTCCGCCGCCGCATACCATTACCATGAAAATACCCGAAGCTACCGAGGTGTATTTGCCAAGTCCCTGTACGGAGAGGTTGAAGATCGCGCCCCACATAACCGAGGTGCACAGACCTACCAGCACAAAGAATATCGAGTTCACAGGTATTTCAACCGATGTGAAGCTGAGGTTATTTGAATCGAATCCGAAGAATGCCATCTTGGAGGTCGGAAGAAGTATGCCGAGTGCCAGAAGCACTATGGCCAGACCGCTCACAAACACAAGCATGGCCTTCGACGAAACCTTGCCGCCTACCACACCGCCGAGCAGACGGCCCACGAGCATGAACAGCCAGAACATGCCGCAAACGGCACCGGCACCAATCGAGCCGATGGTAGTAGAAAGGTCCTGATAAGTCCAGTTCGACACACCGATTTCAATGCCCATATAGCAGAATATGGCAAGCACGCCGAATGTGAAGTTGCGGAACTTGAAAGCATCCATGGCCTTGATTGCAGCCTTGGGTTTGCCCAGGTCGGGATCTTCAGGCAGTTTGGAGCAGAAAAGCACTATGAAAGCCACGGCGAAGATGCCCATGGCCATATAGAACACCGGATTGGCCGAGGCAATGGAGCTGGCCGAGCCGCCGATCAGACCGCCCACGATAACCGGAGCGAGTGTGGCGCCAACCGAGTTGCACGAGCCTCCGAACATAAGCAGCTGGTTGCCCTGCTTCTCGTCTTTGCCCAGCGAATTCAGCATGGGATTCACAACGGTGTTGAGCATACACATGGAGAAACCGGCCACAAGTGCGCCGAACATATACACTGCAAGCGCGGTGCCGTTGTCGGAAATCATGCCCGAGAAATATGTGATGGCCACTCCGGCGAAACCTACCGACACAGCAGCGAGAGCCGTGAAACGGTATCCTTTGTTCTGAAGTATCTTTCCGGCCGGATAACCCATTATGGCATACGCAATAAAGTTGCAGAAAGTGCCCAGCTGCGACATTACGGCATTGTCGGCCGACATTGATTTGATTACATCGCCCAACGGATTCTGGTAGCCGGTCACGAAGGCTATCATGAAGAACAGGGCAAACATGATTGCGATGGGGAGTGCGAAACTGCCCTGACGCTTGTTGGTCTTAGTCTGACTCATGGTGATTAAAGAGGTAATTATTTTAGGTTTGTATTATGTTCGGATTTTATTGTACCGAAAGTTTAGCAGAATTTTTGAGCCGGCTCTTAAATTTATCGGATATTCCGGCGTAAAGTTAATATTTTTTCAGCAAACAGCCAAATCAATATTGCCGTTCGCCGAATATGGCGCTTCCCACACGCACGTGTGTGGCGCCTTCGGCTATAGCCAGCCGATAATCGTGGCTCATTCCCATGCTGAGGATGTCGAAGCCGCACAAGTCGGGATGCGATGCCTTGATTCGCGCCATCAGTTCTGCCACACGGTGGAAGTCGGCCCGCACACGGCTCTCGTCATCAGTGTTCGACGCCATCGCCATCAGACCGCATATATGTGTGGCCGCCAGCGAGGTGTACCCTCCGGCACCGAACCATTCAATCAGTTCTTCGGGAGCGAAGCCGAATTTTGTGTCTTCCTTTGCCACATGCACCTGCATGAGCACACGGCTCACCACGCCCGCCGCCGCCGACTCTTTGTCGATAAGGCGCAGCAGCCGGTCGGAGTCGACCGATTCTATCATATCGACATTTCCAACAAGCTGGCGCACCTTGTTGGTCTGGAGATGTCCTATGAAATGCCAGCTGATGTCATGGGGCAGCTTATGCCGCTTGTCGAGCAGTTCCTGCACGCGGCTTTCACCGAAAAGGCGCTGGCCGGCATCATATGCCTCTCTGAGCGCCTCTACCGGATGAAATTTCGACACAGCCACCAGACGCACTCCCTCCGGGAGGGTACGCGTCACGGCATTGAGATTTTCCGCTACCGGATTCATCACTCGCTCTTTTCTCCGGCGAGTTTCACCTTGTAGACATCCATTATCGGAGTCTCGTTGATTGAGGTGACGTCATAGTCGGCCATGGTGCCTTTCATGCCCTCGTTGAAGTTGTCGAGCGCTTCGGCCAGATTTCCGGCCTGTACCAGAAAGAGGCTGGTGGTACGTTTTTCAACGGCTGTTTTTTCATCGATGGTTATGAACGCGCACTTCACGAGATACCATTTGTCGCCGTCTTCGTTCCAGAATATCTCGGCAATCTTGGTGCGTTTCACTGCCGAAACCGAGAAGTCGCCCGATATATAAGGTGTCTGCTCTTCAATTATACGTGCCTCCGCTTCGGTAAACGACAGGGCGTCGACCAGATATGGTTCCGACACTTTTTTTACCGATCCATTTTCCTGAAGTTTATCGTAACGGACTTTACATTCAAACCAGTTTGCCATTTTATTTTATTCTTTTTTACTGTTAGAGGTTTAACCATCCTCGCTGTCTTCCGACCGGAGCCTACACACCGGCCACACCACAGACACAGGATGCGGTTTTTGTGAATTCAGTTGCAAAGTTACAAATAATGATTGAGGTTGAAATCGAAAAATTCATTAATTTTGCACCATGAATATCAAAACTCCAGCCGAAATAATGGCTCTGGCCGAAAAGTCCGGAGCCTCGAAATGCGACCTCAGTGAAAAACATCTCGGACGCCTGGCCGTATTAAGTATCCTTGCCGGCGCATATATTGCTCTCGGCGGCACCTTTTCAGTGATAGCCGGATGGGGATTCGGCGACATCTCGGCAAGCTGCCCGGCGCTTCAGCGTCTGCTCAGCGGAATCACATTTCCTCTGGGGCTGATTCTGGTGGTGGTGCTCGGAGCCGAACTGTTCACAGGCAACAACGCCATGCTCATACCGTCGTACATGTCGGGGCACCACGGTTTCGCCCCGATAATCAAGAACTGGATTCTGGTATGGCTGGGAAACTTCGCGGGAGCGCTTATTGTAGTATGGCTGCTGGTATGGCTTACCGGCATTTTCTCGCCCGAGCAATACCGCAACGCCATAACCGGCATAGCAAAAGCAAAAGTATCGATGCCCTGGCTCACGGTCTTCGCCAAGGGCATAGGCGCCAACTGGTGTGTATGCCTGGCCATATGGCTTGCCATGTCGGCACACGGCCTGCTTGAAAAAATGGCCGGATGCATCCTGCCCGTAATGGCTTTCGTGGCCATCGGCTATGAACACTCCATCGCGAACATGTTCTATATTCCGGCCGGAATGTTCTATGGCGCCGATGTGGGCATATGGCAGATGTTCGCGCAAAACCTGCTGCCGGCAACTCTCGGAAACATTGCGGGAGGCTCGCTGTTCGTCGGCTGCCTTTTCGCCTGGCTGCACGGATCTGGCAAGCGAAAATCGTAGTCCATATGTAGATTAATGTTAAAAACCGCAGTATATGCCGATTTTTTCGTAATTTTGCGCTTCAATAATAACATACAAAAAAATATATAAGCAATGGCTCAACAAGACGACGTGTTTAAGAAAATCGTTTCACACGCCAAGGAATACGGTTTTGTCTTCCAATCATCTGAAATCTACGACGGACTCTCAGCCGTGTACGATTACGGACAGAACGGCGTCGAACTGAAAAACAACATCAAACGCTACTGGTGGGACGCCATGACCCTGCTCCACGAAAACATCGTGGGCATAGACTCCGCCATTTTCATGCACCCTACCATATGGAAGGCATCAGGACACGTTGATGCGTTCAACGACCCTCTGATCGACAACCGCGACTCGAAAAAACGCTACCGTGCCGATGTTCTCATCGAGGAACAGCTGGCCAAATACGACGACAAAATCGAAAAAGAAGTAGCCAAAGCCCGCAAACGATTCGGAGAGTCGTTCGATGAAGCTCTTTTCCGCCAGACAAATCCCCGCATTCTCGAACACGCCGCAAAACGCGACGCTCTGCACGAGCGCTTCGCCCAGGCCATGAACGACAGCAACCTCGACGAACTGCGTCAGATTATTCTTGACGAAGAAATCGTTTGTCCGCTCTCCGGAACCCGCAACTGGACCGAAGTACGCCAGTTCAACCTCATGTTCAAAACCGAGATGGGCTCCACCGCCGACGGCGCCATGACAGTGTACCTGCGTCCGGAAACCGCACAGGGCATATTCGTGAATTATCTCAACGTTCAGAAAACCGGCCGCATGCGCATTCCGTTCGGAATCGCCCAGATCGGCAAGGCTTTCCGAAACGAAATCGTTGCCCGTCAGTTCATTTTCAGAATGCGCGAGTTCGAACAGATGGAAATGCAATTTTTCGTTCGCCCCGGCGAAGAACTCAAATGGTTCGGACAATGGAAGGAATGGCGTCTCAAATGGCACAAGGCTCTTGGTCTCGGCGACGACAAATACCGCTATCACGACCACGACAAACTCGCCCACTATGCCAACGCCGCCACCGACATCGAATTCCGCATGCCATTCGGTTTCAAGGAAGTGGAAGGCATACACTCACGCACCAACTTCGACCTCTCGCAGCACGAAAAGTTCTCGGGTAAGAAAATCCAGTATTTCGACCCCGAACTCAACGAAAGCTACACACCCTATGTGATCGAAACATCCATCGGCGTCGACCGCATGTTCCTTACCGTACTCTGCTCGAGCTACGAGGAACAGGCTCTTGAAGGCGGCGACACCCGCGTGGTGCTCCACCTGCCGGCTCCGCTCGCTCCCGTAAAGTGCGCCGTGATGCCGCTCGTGCGCAAAGACGGTCTGCCCGAAAAAGCCCGCGAAATCGTAAACGAACTCAAATTCGACTTCGCCACCCACTACGAGGAAAAAGACTCTATCGGAAAACGCTACCGCCGTCAGGACGCCATAGGCACCCCTTACTGCATCACCGTCGACCACCAGACTCTCGAAGACAATACCGTGACTCTGCGCGAACGCGACTCCATGCAGCAGACCCGCGTGGCCATAGCCGACCTACACAAGATTATACACGACAGCGTGAGCCTTAACAGCCTGCTGCGCAAGCTCTCTTGATATGAAGAAATTATTTTTTGCATTAGGCATCGCCGCCTTCACGGCGGCGATGTTCAGCTGCAACAACGACGACGACCACGACACCTGGAGCCAATACTCCCAGTGGAGAGAGGCCAACAACCAGTGGCTCAGCGAAATGCAAGCCAAAACAAACGCCGACGGATCGCCATACTACACAGCGGTAGTGCCGCAGTGGAACCCGGCCTCGTTTGTGCTGATACACTATTTCAACGACCGCGCCGAAACCGAAGGCAACCTCACTCCGCTGTACACCTCGACAGTTGACGTACGCTACACCGGACACCTGTACAACGGCGAACCGTTCGATTCCTCATCGAACGTAACCGCAACCTCCGTACCCGGAATATATCGCACCCGAATCGACAAAACCATTGCCGGGTGGGCCGTGGCACTCAGCGACATGCGGGTGAAGGACACCGCCGAAGTGATAATTCCCTACGGACTGGCATATGGATCGTCGGGCGCCGGAACTGTAATCCTGCCGTATTCAAATCTCAGGTTCAACATACGCCTCGAAGACATATACCGCTACGAGGCTTCTCCCTATTGAAAACGTGTACCGTAAAGGAAAACTATACTTCAGATATGGCACAATGGGTTCGGCCAAAACCGCCCTGCTTCTGACCACTGCCTACAACTTCGAGGAGCGGCACATGAGCTATGTGTGCATGAAACCGGCAACCGACACCCGCGAAGGCGACAGTGTTATACGCTCACGCATCGGAATCGAACGCAAATGCCGGTGGATTTTCCGCGAAACCGACCTGTATGCACTGGCAAAAGAGCTGTACCGCGAACACAACGGCCTGATCGACTGGTTCCTCATCGACGAGGCCCAGTTCCTGTCGGAAGCCCAGGTCGACCAACTGTCGCGGATAGTCGACGATTTCGGCTCAAACGTAATATGCTATGGTCTGAGAACCGATTTCCAAAGCCACCTGTTCGAGGGTTCAAGGCGGCTCTTTGAAATCGCCGACACCATCGATGAAATAAAATCGACATGCAACTGCGGCCATAAAACCATAATAAACGCCCGCATCGATGCAAACGGCGATTTTGTGGAAGAAGGCGCCCAAGTGGAAATCGGAGGCGACGACCGATATGTGGCCGTATGCCGCAAATGCTGGCGGAACAAACGCATTGAGCAAGCCGCCAGAGGGGTGCTCCCTCTGATGTTCGAAAACGATGATGCCCCGGAAGGCATAGACGTAATCGAACCACAATCATAAAAATCAAATTCATGATTCTCACCGACATATCAAATCTATATCGCTACAGAAACATATCTCCCGCAGTGGCCGCTGCCATCGACTGGCTTGACGCCAACCTCGCCACGCTCGACTTCCAGCCGGGTACCACCGAACTTCCAGGCGGCATAAGTGTCAAGGCCGAACGGCTGGCCATGACTCCCCGCGATGCCGCCGTTCTGGAAGCGCACCGGCGCTTCATCGACATACATGTGCCCGTGAAAGGCGATGAAACAATGGGCTGGGCTCCGGTGAATTCTCTGCAGTACCCCCGCACCCCCTACGATGAAGATACCGATGTGGCCACATTCGGCGATGCCGCGCACAGCCTGCTGCATGTCCGTGTGGGCGAGGCTGCCATCTTCTTCCCGGAAGACGCGCACGCACCCAATATCGGAATCGGCAACCATCGGAAACTGTGCATAAAAATACCCGTATGAAACACCTGCTCCTCCACCTCCTCTGCATAATCACAGCTGCATGCGCCTGTACTGCGGCTATGGCGGCATCGCCATTTGCCAATGAAAGCATCAGCTACAAAGTCAAATACAAATGGGGGCTGATAAACAAACACGCAGGCGACGTTACCATTACACTCCACAACAAGGGACATCGGTGCCAGTCGCAACTGGTGGCCGCATCACAGCCGTGGGCCGACAAGTTCTTCAAACTACGCGACACACTCAACGGAACCTTCTCAGCCTCGAACCTGCGTCCTGAATTCTACGAAAAAATCGCAAACGAAGGAAACGAACGCAAACACGATGTTGTCCGCTTCAGCTACAGCGGAAACACCGTAACCGGAAAATGCACACGCAAGGTATGGAAAAAAGGAAAGTCGACAGTCGACGAGGCCCGCACACTCACAGCACAGGGCACCACCGTCGACATGCTCACTTCGTTCTACTACATGCGAACTCTGCCATATGCTTCATGGAAGCCCGGACACAAGGAATCCCTGAACATTTATTCCGGCAAACGCAAAGAACTGCTCACTATAACATACCATGGCGAAGCCGATGTCGAAACCGAAAAAGAACATTTCCACTGCTACCATATAACGTTCACATTCACATCCGAAGGTAAGAAAAAAACCTCCGACGACATGGAAGCATGGATTTCAACCGACAGCCGACGCATTCCCGTACGCCTTGAAGGCACACTCCCTGTAGGGAAAGTACACTGCCTCTACACCGGCAAATAAACCGGAGCGGAAGCTGCCCGGGCCATACCTCGTAGCGTCGGCACACTCCTGTAACGTCGGCGACCACGCCGACGGCCCGGACTCGCGTAATAAACCTGGATAGAACCATACCTGCTCATTGTCGGCGAGGGCGCCGACGTTACTTGCGCCGACGGCCTGGACTCGCGTGATAACCTGGTAAGAACCATACTGAGCCAGCGTCGGAATACTCCGTAACGTCGGCGACCCCGCCGACGGCCCGGACACGCGTAAAAAACCTGGAAAGAGCCATACTGGGCCAGCGTCGGCGAGGGCGCCGACGTTACTTGCGCCGGCGGCCCGACTGGGAGTAATCACCGGAGTATACGCAGGTTTGGCGCCCGGATGGGGCGGATGCACTTAGAGAA
>JAIDBM010000070.1 GCA_029056365.1 Muribaculaceae bacterium
TCTCCTGCCTGGTCACTGTACCATCTAAATCGAAAAGAAATTTCATAATGAGATCTATAAATCTAATTATCCCAGTTGTTTACGTCTATAAGGTAAGTATCCAATTTTGACGTGTGGGTCAGTGGAATGCCGCTGGAGGCGGAATTCATTAATTAATATCAAAACTGGAGTTTGTTTTACTGTACCAAAGGGTATTTGTTCTTGTCACAGTCGACTTGGATGCTTGCCGACAGATTCGGTATTCAGCTGTTGCACTCCAGTGCTATGCGGAATGCCTCTCGGTCGTGCGGACCGAGGTCGGAGCGCGATGAAAGTTCGGAGAGGATGCGTCGGTCGAGTCCGGCCATGCTGTCGTAGGTGAGCACATCGGGGAAGAGCGATGTGGCATAACGGCGATAGCTGCGAAGTATATATGTGCCGACCGATGCAAAATCATCAATACGGTTATGATTGTACCACCGGCTTTTTATATTCATATCGTCTGCACCAATGTCCTCCCTCATCATAAGGGCAAGTCGCTGATAATTCTCAGCAGCAGTGGTATCGGGGAAATAATCATATGCTGACAAAGTGCCAAGCCACTTTTTCTTCATTGAATCGTGTGTTGCGCTGCAATCTGCATCACAACATGTAATGCCAATACCGAATATCACGCTTTCCTCGATGTGCCGGTTGCCGTTCTTCCACGCTTTATAGAGCCGTCTGATATGGCCGGCGGTAAATGTGCTGTCGGGCATTCGTCCAAAACCTGTGCGGTATGCCATGTCGTAGCATTCCAACAGCTCGGGAATATGTTCGTCGGCGCACAATGCAAGCTGCTTTTCTATGACTGTAATAAGCGAACGGCATTCGCGGGCAATCTCAAGCTCCTCCCCGGAGGCCTTATGGCCATCGTAGGTGAAGTTGCCAGCAAGCTGCGCCTTCATAAGCAGATAATGGGTATAGCCTGCAATGTCTGTGTCTATACAATGTGAAACAACACTCTGGCTCATTATGTCTCCGATTATCCGAGTATCTGTATATAGTCAGGCTCAAGCTCAACTGCGGCTGTCACCAGTCCGGGCAGTTCTACTATCAGACGTCGCTTCCTCATGCCTTTTACAGAAAGTAGCCGTCCTTCATAGCCATCAAACAGGCCGCCAACTATGCGCACGTGCTTGCCGTACATTGCCTTCGTGAGTTCGCCGGGCTGGTAATATAGCGGGGTGGCGGTGTTACTCACCGCATAGATAAAGCGTTCCATCTCATCGCTCCGCACTACCATCGGTTCGTTTTTTGTGCGTCCGAGACAATAGCGGTATTGGAGTGTAGGACATCTGGATACATAGGCGTCGAGGATTTCTTTTTCCTCATGCACAAACAGCAGGTCCTGTATAACCGGCACTTCGCGCTTTTGTCTGCGTCCGCCTATTGTCATTATCATCCCGGTCATTGGCGTGAATACCTCCAGACCGGCTTCCGACAGACTGTGTATGGCGAGTACATTGGAGTTCCGACGCTTGAGATCGCGCATCACAAACCATTGTTTTCCGGACTGTTCCATAGGTGCTTATAGCTGGCTACAGACAATTCTCCAAGTCCTGCCCGGAACCGCATATACATAGCTTCCAGGAAGTTACGCTTGAATATTAAAAAGAAAGAGCGTTTTCGACAATTGGCCTGCCCTTTTTAAATGGCAGCCTCTTTGTCACTGTGCTTTTTCCGATTCTCAGACAGATAAAACATCAGTCTCTCCGAGAGAAACTGACTTTTGAGACTGCAAAGTTAGTCAATTTATTGGAAATAACGGCATTTATGGCACTAAATTTTTACATGTCATTGCGAAATCAGGCCCGATGTGTTGACCGATAAATTTCGGTTGTTTCGCAGTATCATTGGGAAAAAGACATATTGTATTCTGATTTTCAGCAAATTGACTCAAACGGTCAGTTTCTCTCGGAGAGACTGACCGTTTGTCTGACCTGTTCCATAATCATTCAGATATTGTTTCTGGGCGCCATCATTCCTATGATGTCGCTGTTCGCCTTGTCGACCGACCGCATGTCGAGCGACTGCAGGTATATCACAGTAGTACGCTCAGAGTCGTGTCCCATCGCCTTGCTGATAGTCGACAGTTCCACATTGTTTGCGTGTGCTATGCTTGCCCAGGCATGGCGGGCCACATATAAAGTAAGCTTTATATCAAGTCCGAGCATACGGCCTACCTTCTGGATGTTCCGGTTCACTCGATAATAGGCGTTTTCGTATTGCCGTTCCGCATCTCCGGCTGCCTGACCTATCACAGGCAGCAGATAGGGCGATTCGTTCCGTCCGAAACTGTCGATTATCCGTTTTGTCTCTGGTTCGATTCTTACTTGAATCTGCTGCCGGGTTTTACGGCGCAAGTAAGTTATAACTCCGTTGCGCACATCGCTCTTCCTGAGATATGCGATGTCGACAAACGACATTCCTCTGGTGTAGAATGCAAACATGAACACGTTGCGGGCAAAGTCGAGCGACGGATGTCCGGCCAGATCAAGGTCGCGTATACGGCATATGGTGTCAAGACCGACTGCCCGTTTCACCGTTCTGTCAACCCCGGTATACACGTGTCGGAACGGTCGGGTCGGCACGTTATAATCCTGTTCGACTGCCCGGTTGACCACCATACGCAGGTTTCGCATATAGAATGAGGTGGAGTTGCGGCACAGTCCGCGCTGTATAAGAAATCCTTCATATCCCAGAACGAATGTGGGGGTAACATCGCACCATGCCACATCCTTGCCACCGGTATAGCGCAATATGCTGTTTGCAAGCGTTTCGAGGCGTTTTACCGCAGGTCGACGGCCTATATCCCGCATGTCGCCGGCAAGGCGGCGGATGAATGATACAACTCCGCTGCCGACAGCGGCAGCCGAATATGCCGCCACGACATCCTGCGCCGTGTATGGCGTGCCGCTGCTGTCGAAGGCCGAGACTATAGCCCTGAGCCGTGCATGACGTCCGTACAATATCTCTGCAATCCGACTCAGCCGTGCGTTTCGCGACTGTCCGGCATCCTCGGCAATTTTAACCGTCTGGCAGTCTGCATCCCATTCGTAATCCATGATATGAATATCGAGGTTAATCCGCCGTACCTGTCTGTGATGGATAATCTGGAAAAAGAGTCTCCCACTCCCGCCTTCCGCTGCCGATGGTTTGAATTTGAGTTTTATCGAAGCCATATATTCTGTTTTTTATCGGCAATATATGTTTTTTCGTTCGGCATTCCATTTCATTAAATGCAACGTTTTTAGATCGGCTCCAAGCAAGAAAATTCATGGAATTATATTTGTATTATTGAAGTTTTATGCTTAATTTTGCGCCATGATGGGTGACCGCCCCTTGTGGCGTATCTCATTTCATACAGTTTAATCACTTCATTTCAAGCTATGAAGCATCCAAGTCTCAACAACAGCAAGTTCGGCGGTGCCGCTCCTCCAGGCGGCGCGGAGATGAGGTGCGCATAGTTTTCCTACCAACATTTTCAACCGCAGAAATGCCCCGACAGCCATTGGTACGTCCTTTCGTATCCTATATCACGGCAGCCGGGAGCAGTGAGTCCTTTGACATGCTGGTAATTATTCCGGAGGAAGGCCTCCGGCAAAATGAAGTATAACCTCCGGGAGGAAGACTGCAGTCCTCCTCCCCCATAACACTGTATGAATATGAAACAAAAATCACCTATATCTGTATACAATATCCAGTTCTACACCTGCAACAATCCCGGCGAAGCGGCCTCCATCGAACAGCTCAACTTCGACGACCGCCGCGATTTTCTCGTCGACCCGACTCTCGACGGCATTGCCGTAAAGATTCAGTCAAACAACAACTGCTTTCACAAAGGCGTGCGCCGCAATGTATCGCTGTGTCTGGTCGATACGACATCACGTTGCGTGGCAGCAACCCAAAAACTGAAAGTAAACATTCGAAAGGATGAATACATCAAAGACTCCTACGCGTTTTTCCCTGCCGACAGCGCCGGACTCAGGCCGGGACATTCATATAAGCTCGTGGTCGACGACACCTCCGCAGGGCAGACTCTGATCGAACGTGTGATACATCTGGTCGACGCAGACGCCTTTCCCCATCCGTCGGAATGGTATGATATATGCGACGGCGGCCTGCGGCCTGCCTGGAGAGGATTTCTGTTCAAGTCCATTAAATTCCTCGACAGACATGAATACTACATAAGATTCAATTTCAGCCAAAAGTTCGGCGCTATGCCTCCGGCCATATTTCCCGAAGTCGAACTCAGGCTTTTTCATCCCGGCGGAGAGCAGGTTGCAATTCAATTCAAAGAACCAATATGCCTTGGACTGGAGGCTTACCACAACAACCAATGGTTTGTGGAATTTCCGTTCTCAACTTACGAAGGCAACGACGGACTGTTCTACGCCGAACTCCTTTGCATGGAATATCCTATTGCAGGATTTGTGTTCGACACTTGCATTTACGACGATCAGGGAACCTGGTTCGACAGGGCCATCGAACCTCTCGAGGAGTACTCTCCCGAAGCGGTAGCTGAAAGATGGGCCGCTGCGCCGGCACACACCTACATTCCCCCGGAATGCACCGATTGCGACAGCACGGATGAAACGCCGCTTCCGACTTCCGACAACGGAACTGAAACCGACAACGGCCTTCCGGACTTCGCCGACATCGAATCACTCAGCCGTCAGTCCGGCCAATGCAGCAACGATGAGTCACTTCCTGTCGCGCTCGACCACCTTACCGGACTACGCTCGGTGAAAACAAAACTCACCGCCTACGAACATGTGGTACGTTTCAATAAAATGCGCTCCGACAAGGGCCTGCCATCAGCTACACTCCCGCTCCACGCCATGTTTCTCGGCTCGCCGGGAACCGGCAAAACCACCGTCGCAAAAATGATTGGCGCAATGCTCCACCGGGCAGGAGTACTCTCGAAAGGCCATGTGGTGGTTCGCGAACGGGCCACTCTTCTGGGCCAGTTCTACAATTCCGAATCGGAGAAAACCCTCGAAGCCATCAAAGAGGCTCAGGGTGGAATACTGTTCATCGACGAAGCTTATCAGCTTCATCAGCCTTCCGACAGGCGCGACCCCGGCAAATTCGTTATCGACACCCTGCTCACCGCTCTGGCCGATGAAACAAACCGCGACTGGATGCTTGTGCTCGCCGGGTATCCCGATGAAATGAAACAGATGTTCGACCTCAATCCGGGACTCAAATCCAGAATCCCCGATTCAAATATATATATCTTCGATGATTTTACCGAATCAGAACTGATGGAAATTGCCATGAACTACCTGACCCGAAGTAATTACATCCTGTCGGACGACGCGCATTCAGCCCTGAAGGCCCGCCTGAGAGACGACTATACCCGTCGGGGAAAAAACTTCGGCAATGCCCGTCATGTAATGAATCTGATTCAAACCGAAATCCTCCCCGCTATGGCAGCGAGGGTAATCAGCGAGGGTCTGGACGATGAACTTTCTCTCACTACAATTCAGCAGTCCGATATTCCGCCGCTTTCCGATTTCACCGAAAGACAGCGGCCACGTATCGGCTTTACAGCCTGACTTCCTGTGTGTTTCAACACACCACGCATCATAAATCAACAACAGCATGCATGGCGCCGGTGTATCGTACAAACCATGACGCACCGGCGCAATACATGGCGGAAACAGCAGGCTCAAAATAAAAAAAATATTTTTTTTGAAAAAAATTTGCATGTTATCGGAATATGTAGTAACTTTGCACTCGCAAAAGCGGCTTAACAGCCGCCTCTTCCGCCAGACGAAAAGAGAAACGCAAAATGGTGTGGTAGTTCAGCTGGTTAGAATACCTGCCTGTCACGCAGGGGGTCGCGGGTTCGAGTCCCGTCCATACCGCAAGAGGAGAGAGGAGAATGAGAATTTGAAAATCAATATTGATTTCATCTTCTCATTCTTTTTTTATGCCCGCTTCTTATCGGATGTAAAATTATTCGTACCTTTGCAGTCTATGGACAACAATCCGAAAACAACCGATATGTTCGGTCGGGCCGCCGGAATCGGACCGGTGGCCGGACTCTATTTCACCGCCCTGTTTTTAAGCGTGGCCTATGCAGGCATGTATCCTGCCCTGGCACTGGTGGCGCTGGTGTTGTTTGCCGCCGTGCCATGGCTGCTTTACCGCCGGCTGTGGCACAACTGCGCCACGGTGGCATCGGTGCGAACCGTAACACTCTGGACCGAAGGTATATACACATTTCTTTTCGGCGGACTCATCATGGCTCTGCTCGTATACCTGTGGCTGAAATATATCGATGCGGAATACATGACCAATCAGCTCACGCTTGCAATGAAGGTATTGCGCGAAAACCCCGACGCAGCCACTCCGGAAATGCGGAATACCATAGAAACAGCTCTGCAACAAGGCGCCATGCCCGGACCGATACAGATAGCCATGTCGCTGTTCTGGTCGGTGACATTCAGCGGATCGGTACTGTCGCTGCTGGTCGCACTCATTATCGCTAAAGTAAAATCTTCAGTATGGAAGAAGAAATCATGACACAGAACACTGAATCTGTTTCCGCCCCCGATATTTCGGTGGTGGTGCCATTGTATAACGAAGAAGAATCGCTGCCCGAACTTGAAGCCTGGATCGAACGGGTGATGCAGGCCAACGGCTTCACCTACGAAATCATATTTGTGAACGACGGATCATCCGACTCTTCCTGGCATGTGATAAAAGACCTCGCGGCCCGCAATCCGGCCGTACACGGAATTTCATTCCGGCGCAACTACGGCAAGTCGCCGGCCCTGAACACCGGATTCGCCAAAGCAAAAGGCCGTGTGGTGATTACAATGGATGCCGACCTGCAGGACTCCCCCGACGAAATCCCGGAACTCTACCGCATGATCGTCGACGAACGGTTCGACCTCGTATCAGGCTATAAACAGAAACGCTACGACCCGCTGTCCAAAACAATACCTACAAAACTGTTCAACGCCACCGCCCGGCGGGTGAGCGGCATAAAAAACCTCCACGACTTCAACTGCGGCCTCAAAGCATACCGCCGCGAAGTAGTGAAACACATCGAAGTGTACGGCGACATGCACCGCTACATACCCTATCTTGCAAAACTCGCCGGTTTTTCACGCATAGGCGAGAAAGTGGTGCAGCACCGCGCCAGAAAATACGGCAAGACAAAATTCGGACTCGACCGCTTTGTAAACGGATACCTCGATCTCGCCACACTGTGGTTCACCGGAAAGTTCGGAGGAAAACCGATGCACTTCTTCGGCCTGATGGGTTCGCTGATGTTCCTGCTCGGATTCATCGCAGCCGCCATAGTCGGAACCGTGAAACTATACCGCATGTATCATGGCCTGAGCTATACGCTCGTAACCGACTCGCCGTACTTCTACCTGGCACTGACAATGATGATTCTCGGAAGCCAGTTCTTCCTCGCCGGATTTATCGGCGAACTTGTGGCCAGAAACTCGCCACGCAGAAACGATTACGAAATTGACGAAACGATATAAACATGGACTTTTCAGCATATACCCGATTTCATGCTCTGGCTCAGGACCGCCGCAGCTGCCGCAATTTCCAGTCCGAACCAATCGACCGCAGCCTGCTGCTGGCAGTGCTCGACGCCGCACGCCTGGCGCCGTCGGCCGTAAACCGTCAGCCGGTACGATACATGATACTGGATGCCCAAAACGCCCCCGAAGCCCGCGACATAATACTCAAAGTATACAACCGGCCATGGATTGCCACAGCCCCGGTGTATGTGATTGCAATAGGCCTGCACGACACCGCCTGGCACCGTCCGTGCGACGGCAAGGACCACACCGACATCGACGCCGCCATAGCGGTGGAACATATATGTCTGGCAGCAGCCGCCCTTGGTCTCGGAAGCTGCTGGGTATGCAATTTCGATGCGCCCGAACTGCATAAACTGCTCGACCTCGGCGAATCGGAAGAACCCATAGCGATTGTGCCGCTGGGTTATCCGGCCGACGAAAACGCTCCGCGACGCGGTCGAAAATCGCTTGACGAAATAGTGCAATGGGGAAGAAAAGCCTGACTCTTGCCGTTGCAACCTGTGCCGTAGCCTCGGTACTCGCCGGATGTTCATCGGCCGGATGTATCGACGGACGCAGCGGTGTGCCCCAGGCCGAATTCCGCTCCAGCGCCACCGGAGCCGTCATACGCGTCGACTCACTGCGCATAAGCGGTGTAGGGGCCCCCGGCGACTCAGCCGTGCTTTCCCCTCCGGCGTTCACGTCATTCGTATATCTGCCCCTGAAGGCCGACAGCCACACCACATCGTGGTGTATCGCCTACAAACAACGGGCACTCGACCACCCGGAATTAAACGACACACTCACATTCGACTATGACTCTACACCCTACTTCGTAAGCGACGACTGCGGAGTAGGATTCCGTTATCATATCAACAACCTGAGCTGTACCAGCCATCTGATCGACTCAGTGGAAATTCTCGATCCGCTCGTTACAGCTACCGACAAAGCATATGTTGCAATTTATTTCCGCACACAAGAGTAGACTCGCAGTTGTAGCCATAGTGGCGATGCTGGCAGGAACGGTCGCCATACAGGCCGATGAACCAGACGGGGGCACCGCGACACGCAGGCGTATATCTCCCGTCGAAAACGCCGCGACCACCACTCAGCACGTCAACGAACTCGCCGGCGACACAGCCGTGATAAACGCAGCGCGACGCGCCAGATCAATCCATTATCACGACGACAAAGGCCGTACAGTATTCGTCGACACAATTACCGGAGATGAATGGATCGACTCCGCAGCAGTCATTCCACTTGTGAAAATGAAATACCCCCTGCTCCAGTCGGCCGCGGCAGGAATCGACATCTGGGACCCCGTGATGCGCATATTCGGACAAAAATACGGACTCATCGGATTTATGGCCCAGGCCAATCTGCACAACCGCTACCTGCCCACCTTCGAAATCGGACTCGGACAGGCGGCAAACACCCCGGCAGGAATGAATTTCACATACCGCTCGCCACTAAGCGTGTGGTTTAAACTGGGCATGGACTACAACTTCCTGTATAACTCAAATCCCGACTACCTATTCATGGCCGGTGTCAGATACGGCTTCTCGCCATTCAGCTTCTCGCTCACCGACATAAGCATCGACCAGGGATACTGGCAGGAAACACTGCATCCACAGATACCCTCGCAACATGTCACGGCAGGCTGGTATGAAATCGCGCTCGGACTCAGGGTCAAACTCTGGGGTCCGGTATCGGCTGGATGGCAGATACGCTATCACGGCATACTCCACCAGAGCCATCCCGCCTGCGGCGATGCATGGTATATACCGGGATACGGCGCATCGGGCCGTTCCATCACCGGCAGCTTTACGCTTACATATACCCTGCCCCTGAACTTTTTGCGACGCGAACCCGTTGTAGAAGAACAATCTACAACCAACACGCAATGAAACGGATAATAATCATCGGCGCCTCATCAGGAATCGGACGCCGTGTGGCAATTGATTTCGCAGAAAAAGGATGGAAAGTGGCAATCGCCGCCAGACGCCTCGCACTGCTCCAGGAAATACGCTCGCAATATCCCGAAAACATAATATGTGCAGCCATTGACGTAGCCGCAGACAACGCCGCAGAACAATTCTACAACCTTATCGAAATGAACGGCGGTGCCGATGTCGTACTATATGCCGCCGGTGTGGGATGGAACAACCCTACCCTCAACCCGCAGGAAGACATGGACACTGTGGCAGTAAACGTTTCAGGATTCACTCGCATAGTCAACGCCGCATACCGTTACTTTCGCGACACAGCAAACGCACAACGCGGGCAAATAGCCGTAATAACATCCGTCGCCGCCACAAAAGGCATAGGAGTAAGCGCCTCTTATTCGGCATCGAAACGCTATGAACAAACCTATCTGCAGGCACTCGGTCAATTGGCAAGAATGCAAAAAGCAGCGGTAGACATCACGGACATACGCCCCGGATTTGTCAGCACACCATTGTTGAAAGAAGGCAAGAAATATCCCATGTTGATGAATCTTGACCACGCCGTTCCCCTGATTGAAAAAGCCATCCTTCAGCGACGCAGGACGTGCACAATCGACTGGCGCTGGAGAATTCTCACCGGCCTGTGGCGCATTATTCCGGAATGCATCTGGGTGCGGCTTCCCGTGAAAATGTAGTGCTGGAGCCGATTTCACTGAAATTCAGACAAGTAAAAATAACAAAAGAGAAGTTTCACAACTTCTCTTTTCCTTTAAACCTTTATCTTAATCTAATACTATGAAAAACACACATGCAAAGGTACATATTTTTCAGCTATCAAAGCAAATATTTTGTTAAAAAACATGCACCGTTTTGCATATTTTAACCAAAT
>JAIDBM010000071.1 GCA_029056365.1 Muribaculaceae bacterium
CTGATAGAGGAAGACTTGAGGCTGCACCCCAATAGTATGATTAGCGAAATAGCAACTCGGCTACCAGACGTGGAACGTAAAGATATTCAGCGCCAGATATATAATATGGTTCGACAAAATCAATTAAAAACAACCGGTGGTAAAAGTAATCGCCGCTATTCTATGGCATAAAAAAAAAGAATGCAAATAGAATTTGGCGGCATTACAGGCTCAACATTCTGATATTTAGCTTTTTATATTTAGTGGATTTGTAATTTTTAACAAAATGAATCTATTTGGTAACACTTCGCTTCTTAGCCTCCGCAAAATTGGCGTTTTTGCCGGGCAGAAAGTGTCATCCTTGTCTGTGCTTCCCACGCTTGACTGGGCGGCTGAGATTGCTCGACGCGAGGATGTTGCCGTGGTGAGCGGATTCCATTCTTTGCTTGAACGAAAGGTGCTTGAATTCCTTCTGCGAGGGAGATGCGGTATAATTTATGTTCAAGCAAGGAGGCTGTATAAGCGCCCTGAAGAGCCTTATATCGAAGCGTTCAATGCCGGAAGAGTTCTGTTTGTCTCCAATGAGCCGGACACTGCAATCAGGGCAAGCCGAGCCACATGCCTCCGGCGTAACCAATACGTCGCCGACATAGCCGATGAACTCGTTTTTACATCAGTCAGTCATGAGAGTTCAATCTATGACCTGACACAATCTCCCAAAAATATAAAAATTTTCTAACCATGAGCAAGTGAACTGCACCCCAAAAGTTGAACACAAAACTTTTGGGGTGCAGTTCATAAACTTTAATTACGACACAGTCTCTTTTTCATAGGATTCATGAAAAAATATACTTAACTTTGTGGCTTCATAATCCGTGAGTCGAAACGCAAATACAAACAGCGGAACCGGCTTGCCGACATTCACGAAACTAAACGAACATGAACCGACACAGAAACCCTTCGGCATACTCACAATTTTTCCTTCTGGCCATACTGGCCATACTGCTGCTGCCCTGGCTCGGAACCACATGGTTCAATTCCAAAGGCGAACCACGCGAAGCCATAGTGGCAATGTCGATACTACAGTCGGGCGACTGGATTTTACCGGTGAACTACGGCGGTGACATTCCCTACAAGCCTCCGTTCCTGTACTGGATGATAGCCATATTCGCCAAAATATTCAACGGCGGCGTTGTAAACGAATACGTATCCAGGCTACCGTCGGCACTGGCCTGTATGGCCATGATCTGGGCCGGCTTCCGATGGAGCACACGGCTGCGGGGCGAACGTTTCGGCATAATCATGGCATTGGTGACAATTTGCTCGGCCGAGGTGTTCCGTGCGGCAATAGCCTGCCGACTCGACATGGTTGTTACCGCCACCATGGTATCAAGCATGTATCTGTTGTTCGAACTTCGAGAAAAAGACTGCCGTCACCGTGGCCTCAAATATATTGCGGTGATACTGTTGATGACGGCGGGCACACTCACAAAGGGCCCGATAGGCTCACTCATACCATGTATGGTCATGGGGGTATACTCTCTGGTACGTGGCGATGGCTTCTGGCGTACACTGGGTATACTTTCCGCTCTGTGTCTGTGCTCGTTCATACTGCCGGCCCTGTGGTTCAATGCCGCCATGAGCAGGGGTGGAGAAAATTTCACCGCCCTTATGATGGAGGAGAATCTGGGCCGCATGGCCGGAACCATGAGCTACAGCAGCCATGAGAAACCATTCTGGTACAACTTCGTGACTCTGCTCTCGGGCATGGCGCCCTGGACACTTTTAGGCCTTCTGTCGCTGTCGGTGGCAAAGCGCTTCCGCCGTCATGCGCTTCGGCCCGGCGGACTGCTGTCCGTTCTTGCCATTGTTCTTATTGTAGGCTTCTACTGCATCCCGGCAAGCAAACGCAGTGTTTATCTGCTTCCGGTATATCCGTTTCTCGCCTATGGGGTAAGTTCGCTCATTTTATTCCTGCACAACAGCAAGGTGTTGAAAACATATGTGTGGATTCTTGCCGCCATAGCATTCTGTACGCCTTTGGCAGTAACACTACTGCAATGTGAGGCAATCGCCATCGACCGCCTGCGTCTGTGGCCGCTTGAGTGGTGGATGTGGCCGATTTTGTTTGTTCCGTGCGTGACATCGGTGTTATGGGCCATACAGCGCAAATACACGCCTACATATTCGCTTGCACTGCCGGCGTGCCTTTTCCTTGCATACGCAGCAGTCATACAGCCAATGATACTGAAACCGCAAAGCGACCGTCCGCTGGCAGAAAGAGTAAAAGCTGCATCCGCTAATGAAACGATATACACGCTCGACATCCCGGAAGGTTTACGACTGTACTCCATAAATTTCTACAGCTCCGACCGTCTTCGCTCCATATCGCCCGACAAAATCGATTCTCTGCCGGAAGGCAGTGTCGTTCTGTATAATTCAGTGTATGCCGATACTCTTGCCTTTGCCAACCGCTATCATACCGAACATCTTACCGACCGTAGCGCCGACCATCGCAATCCTCTCGACATGGCGGTAATATCCGGTAAATAGGGCCTCCACTCCATAAACAAAGTCTTCCTGAACGGACACCTAATCCTATCAGGAAGACTCTAAAATTTCATCGGCTTACCCCCTCATGCGGGTAGGCCTTAATTACGGCTTCAGGTCGAGCAATTGCCTGGCATGGTCCTTGGTCTTGATTTGCTTCGGCCCCATTACGGCCTCTATGGTTCCGTCGGAACTGATTATGAAAGTTGTACGGAACGTGCCCATATACTTTCGACCATACATGCTCTTTTCGCCCCACACACCCATTTCCTCCACCAGCCGGTGGTCGGTATCGGCAATCAGTGGGAAAGGCAATTCATGTCTGGATGCGAATTTACGGTGAGACTCGGCACTGTCGACACTTACCCCTATCACCTGATAACCGGCGGCCATCAGGTCATCGTACCCATCACGAAGGCTGCACGCCTGTGCGGTGCAACCCGAAGTATTATCCTTTGGATAAAAATAGAGTGCGATTTTCTTGCCGGGATAGTCACTCAGACGCACCTCGTGCCCCTCGGCATCAACACCGAGAAGGTCTTCTACCTTATCTCCTGCCGCCTTCATCGATTCACACGGAACTTGTCAATGCCGTCGCGCAGGAAATCCACTGTCTGGCGTGCGGCTGCGGTGCCGGCGTTGGCGTTTGCCTCTGCAGTCTGGGCACCCATCTTCTTTGGTGTAAAGAATACACGACCGGGGAATTTCTCCAGAAGAGCGTCAGCATTGCCTGAGCGTACATCGGACACGTAGCGGAGGTCGCTGCGGTCGGCGAGAGCACGCTCCAGACCTTCCTCATCGATTACTTCCTTACGGGCAGTGTTCACCAGCACGCCGTTCTTGGGCATAGAGGTGATAAGCTCATAGTTGATGCTCTTTATGGTTTCGGGAGTGGCGGGTATGTTAATGCTCACGAACTGGTTACCGGCATAGAGTTCGGCAACAGTCTTCACAGGCTTCACATTCAGCTCTACCATGGCTGTTTCGGGGCAGTAGGGGTCAACGGCCTCAACTTCCATGCCGAATCCCTGTCCGATACGGGCCACATTGCGGCCTACCTGACCGAAAGCCTGGATACCGAGGTGTTTGCCTTTGAGCTCAAAGCCGCTCTTGCCGTCGTACATATTGCGTGCGGCCATCACCATCATGCCGAATGCAAGCTCGGCCACAGCATTGGAGTTCTGGCCGGGGGTGTTCTCCACACATACGTTGTGTGCGGTTGCCGAGGTGAGGTCCACGTTGTCGTAGCCGGCGCCGGCGCGAACCACAATCTTGAGATTCTTGGCTGCATCGAGCACCTGGTTGTCAACAATGTCGCTGCGTATAATCAGTCCGTCGGCATCGGCCACTGCATCGAGCAGCTGCTGCTTGTCGGTATATTTTTCGAGGAGGGCCAGTTCGTAGCCGGCGCCTTCTATAATCTCACGTATTCCCTGTACTGCGGCTGCGGCAAAGGGTTTCTCAGTTGCTACTAAAACTTTCATGGTGTATTGTATTTTTCAGGTGAACAGATGTCGGATGCCTCGGTGCGCCTGGCTCCGTGGCATCCGACATACTTACTCTTAGTGCTTAGCTTCGAATTCCTTCATTGCATTTACGAGCACCTGTACACTCTCGATCGGAAGAGCATTGTAGAGCGAAGCGCGGAATCCGCCCACCGAACGGTGGCCCTTGATGCCCATTATGCCGAGAGGAGCCACGAAATCGAGGAAGTCTTTTTCGAGTTCTTTATATTCGGGCTTCATCACAAAGCATACATTCATTATCGAACGGTCTTCCGGATCTGTAACGGTGCCCTGGAATATACGGCTGTCGTCGATGGCTCCGTAGAGGAGTTTTGCCTTTTCGAGGTCGAGCTTTTCAAGAGCTTCCACACCACCGAGTTCCTTATACCACTTCAGAGTCTGATAAGCCGAGAAGATCGGAAGTACCGGCGGAGTGTTGAACATCGAGCCTTTTTTCACATGAGTACGATAGTCGAGCATGGTAGGAATCGGACGTCCGGCCTGGCCGAGGGCATCGTCTTTCACAATCACGAGAGTCACGCCTGCCGGAGCAAGGTTTTTCTGGGCACCGGCATAGATTGCATCGTATTTGCTCACATCAACCGGACGCGAGAAAATATCGGAACTCATATCGGCGATCATGCGCACGGGAACATCCGGGTCTTTGCGTACTTCGGTACCGTAGATAGTGTTGTTCGATGTGTAGTGGAAGTAGTCGACATCGGCAGGCACTTCATAACCTTTGGGAATGAAGCTGTAGTTGGCGTCGGCCGACGATCCCACAACCAAAGCCTCGCCGAACAGGCCGGCTTCCTTGATTGCATTGTGGGCCCATGTGCCGGTATCGGTGAAGGCAGCCTTGGTTTTGAGGAAGTTATACGGTATCATGCAGAACTGAAGCGATGCACCGCCTCCGAGCCAAAGCACTGAATATCCTTCGGGGATGTCGAGGAGTTCCTTTACAAGTGCCGAAGCACCGTCAATCACTGCCTGGAATTCCTTGCTGCGGTGAGATATCTCAAGCACGGAAAGGCCGGTATCGGCGAAGTTACGTATACCATCGATGGTATTGTTGATTGTGTACTCGCTCAGAATCGAAGGTCCGGCGTAAAAGTTATGTTTTTTCATACTCCAGTTGTTTATGGGTTAGCTTTAAGTTAATTCATGGTTTAGGCGGGTGTGTCTCACCTCGCGTGGCAAAATTATACAAAACGCCTCGCATTTCCAAATTTGCGAGGCGTTTTTTTATAGTATGATTCTATTTTTCTGTGTTACGGATTGACAAATTCCATTGCCAGCCTGATAAAGCGATTATTTCACCGGCTGTTTCTCCAGCACAATCACCGGAGTACCGTCGGCTTTCAAGAGCATCACACGTCCGTTGTCGCCCTGGATTGCGTTTGTTGTTTCTTCAAGACCGAGCATCATCGACTGCTCCTGCTCGAATTTCGGACAGGCCATACGTGTCAGCCCCATCTTGCCGAATTCCACAGAGTTTGTTTTCGACGGATCGATATAAATCTCTCCGTTGAAATAGTTGCACCCGGTATTGCCGTGCACTTTCATCTCTCCGAGGTCGATAAATATGTTGGCTTCTTCATCGTTTATGCTCCGGCCATTAATCTGGGCTACACGCCATTGTCCGTTCAGGAACTCCATGTTATGACGACGTGCCTGAAGCGACAGACCGGAAACTGTGTCAGTGAGAGTAAGATAACTTTCATGTCCGGTATTGTTCAGTTTCACCTGCAGTTTTGCCTGTCCGCTGAGCAGAGCTGTAATTTCCTGCTCGAACGGTATGTCGTGACAAAGCATCATTGTTGTGGCCACCTGGGTCAGTCGCAAGATGTTTCCGGCCTCAAGCGAGAATCCTCCGTTTATTGTATTGCAACCGTTGGATGCATAGAACCTACCTGTCGATGGTTCAAAATTCACATACGGCATCTTGTCTTCCTGAGGCACATCCTGGTCCTTTACCTTTACAATGGTCCATTCGCCGGAAATCATATCGGCGGTCAAGCCTCCCTTGGGTTTCTCGACTTTGGCAGTCTGTTCAGTCGGTTCCGGCATAGTATCCTTATTGGCAGTGTTTTTCTTCATTATTGAACAGCCTGTGGCTGCATATGCCGCTATGGCCAGAATCATTATCGAAGCGGAGTGTTTCATAATTATATAAGTAAGTCATTAATCTTTATTTCTACGGCGCGATTTCCACCGTTTCAATGTCAAATCAAATTTGTATTATAACAAAATCGACTGCCTGAAAGTTAGGCAGCCGATTATCAGGTTGTAATCTTTAAGCGAGCCGAAGCTTACTTGCGGATACCAAGCTCTTTCTGTGCGATGATGGCACGGTAGCGGTTGATGTCTTTGCGCATCAGGTAGTCGAGCAGACGACGACGCTTACCTACCAGCATCTTAAGAGCGCGTTCGGTAGTATGATCTTTGTGATTTGACTTAAGGTGCTGAGTCAAATGAGCGATACGGACCGAGAATAATGCAATCTGCGCTTCAGGTGAGCCAGTGTCAGTCTTGCCCTTACCGTACTTCTCGAAGATCTGTACTTTTTCTTCAGAATTTAAGTGCATTCTTTCAGATGTTTTGGAGTTAATAATTATTCTTATGACATTGAATGCCTCGACGGGGCATACAATGCGGGTGCAAAGTTACAAATTAAATTGCAATTCGCACCCGCATTAGCTATTTTTAACTTTTTAATCTGTAAAATTCACGCGGTCCTTTGCCGGATTGCGGAAAAACAGCTTGTGGTCGGCATATTCCTGAGCGGCAATCAGCGTGGGTTTCGGCAGTTTCTCGTAGTAACGCGAAATCTCAATCTGCTCGCGGTTTTCGCTGATTTCTTCAAGGTTATCGTTGAGAGATGCGAATTCCTGAAGTTTTTTCTCAAGATCGTATTTCATTTCGCCTGCGATCTGGTTGGCACGTTTTGCTATGATGCACACTGTTTCGTAGACATTGCCGGTGTCCTGCGAAAGCTCTATCATGTCACGGGTGACGGTGTTGAGCGGTGCGTTGCTTTTCTTGTAGTCCATCAGTATGATAGGTTTTGAGATTTTTCAATTGATTTGCAGCGGATGTCTACATCAGTCTTTTACGTAGCGCTGTGCCACTTTGTAGATGTTCTCTGCTTCGCTGCGGTGGGGCGAGTCCGGATAGTTGTTGATGTAGCTGTAGTATTCGTCAACGACCTCACGGAAACGGTCGGCCTTTCGCTCGTCGACACTCATCGATGCCTCCTGGTATCTGGCCTTGAGTATAAGAAGTTCCAATGCCTCCTTGTATTTGGAATACGGATAGTTCTTTATTGCATTCCGGGCAACAATCACGGCCGATTCATAGTTGTTTCCGAGATAATTGCCGAGGTTGTAATATAGCTGCGCATTCTGGAATTCCTTCAGAGTGAGTTTGTCCTGCAACTCGAATATGGCGTTCTGCGCTATGCTGACTTTATCGGATCTCGGAAAAAATTCCAGGAATCCCTGCAGTTCTTCTATGGCCTTTATCGTTCCGCTCTGGTCGAGCTGCGGTTCCGGCGAATCGAGATAGTAACCGTAGCCGCTGTAAAAACGTGCCAGCTCGGCATATTTTCCTTTTGGGTATCGGTTGTAATATGTCTGGAAATACTGGCCTGAGTTTATATAGTCTTTGTTCTCATAGTGGCTCAGGGCCAGAAGATACAATGATTCCTCGGCTTTGTCGCGGCCTTTGAACACTGTGATGCAGTCTTTGAGTATCGTTGCCGCCTGCACGTATTTTTTTTGTTCGAAAGCTCGTTTGGCATAGTCGAATTTATAATCATAGTCGGTGCTTTTCTGCGCTTTCTGGTATTCACCGCAGGAGCATGCCAACAAGGCTATCAGGGCTATGTAAATGAATCTTTTCATTCCCGGTTTATCTTTTATCATGCAAAGTTAGCTTTTTTTTCTGAATTAACGGCCCGACATACTGTCTAATTGTGCCAAAAATGGTTAAATATGGCGTTTTATACTCCTGTCGCCTCCTGTTTCCGGCATTATTTTCGATGCATTTTGTTAATTTTGCGTCATGAAATCTTCGCATTCAATATCTCTTAAGGATGCAATGTGTGAATTCATTGCGCGTCACAAACTGCTCGACTCCGGGCAGCGCATTATTGTGGCGCTGAGCGGCGGCGCCGACTCGGTGGCGCTCCTTGCCGCTCTCGCCGAAGCCGGTTACGACTGTGTGGCCGCGCATTGCAATTTCCACCTCCGCGGCCCGGAGTCGGACCGCGATGCCGCGCACTGCGCCGACATATGCCGGAATCTGGGTATCAGGCTGCTTGTGCGGGATTTCGATGTGGCCGAACGCATGAAAGCTACCGGAGAATCGGTGGAAATGGCATGCCGCAGCCTCCGCTACCGATGGTTCGGGCATATTCTCGAACACGAACACGCTCATGCCATTGCGGTGGGGCATCATCGTGAAGACAATATTGAAACATTCATGCTCAACCTGCTGCGAGGCACCGGACCTCAAGGACTGTGCGGAATGCGTCCGCGAAACGGTAATGTAGTTCGCCCGCTTCTGGAATGCAGCCGCAGCCAGATAGAGGAGTATCTCGATTCACGCAGCCTCGGATTCGTAACCGACTCGACCAATGCAGCCAACGACTTCAAACGCAACCGCCTGCGGAATATCGTGCTGCCGCTTCTCGACGCCCAGTTTCCGGGGGCATCCGAGTCGATAGAACGCACCATGAGCAGAGTAGCCGACAGCAGGGCCTTGTATCTGCGGCTGGTTGCCGACCGGGCCGGACGATACCGCAACGGCTCCGACATTCTTGTAGCCGACATGGTGAATGCCGAACCTGAGGCACGCATGCTCCTATACGAGATGTTACACGACAGCGAAGGTTTCAACATGGCTTCAGTCGCCGATATAATCGATTCAGCAAACCGCTCGGGGAAACGTTTCATTTCGTCAGCCGGCCATATCAGGGAGCTGCATGGCGGAGTTCTGCGACTGGCCGACAACACCGACTGCGATGAAGACGAATTCCCCGTGACTCTCGACCGCGACATTCTGTCTCCGACACGTATATCGGTGGAACGAAAGCACATCAGCGAATTCAATCCGCATCGCGATCCATCGGTGATATACCTCGATGCGTCTGTTCTTAATGCATCTCCGGGACTCGTACTGCGCCATTGGCGGCGCGGCGACCGCATCGAACCCTACGGCATGAAAGGAAGCCGTCTGGTAAGCGATGTTTTTTCCGATGCCCGCCTGAGCCCCGGTCAGAAACGCGCCACATGGCTTCTCTGCCAGGGCAAGCGGATACTGTGGGTATGCGGACTGCGGGCCTCCCGGCATTTTTCCGTCGGTCCCGGAAGCGAGGAATTCATCCGGCTGGAAATACAGCGCTGACAGTCATGCCAGCATCCGACAATTCACAGAACATACCTTTCCATGCGAAATCCTTTCACCAAAATATGAATCTCAAAACAAATCACACGGCCACAGGCCATGCGATTGCAAAACATCTGAAATAATGAAACATATAGTCAAATCGCTGCTGGCATGCATAGCCCTTACAATGGGCGTGCCAGCTATCTCAGCACAGGTTCAGATTACCAAAGTAGACAAAATCCAGCCCAATGAAGGAATATTCATGGACATGGCGGTCTCAGCCGCCAAAACCTCTGTGGCCGACAACGGACTTCCCTGCGGCGCTGTTGTGATTCTCAACGGAGCATGGCGCTCCACCGGCATTCCATCGAATGAAATCAGCGCTGAGCAGACAGCGATAAACAAATCCAGAGCCAAATCGCTGGCCAACGCATCGATATTCACAATGGTACAGCCCACGGCCGCAGCCTGCAAGGCCATCCTTGAATCAGGCGCGCCTGCCGTTTACTTCGCCATTCCGGCAAATGTAGCGATAGCGGCAGGAATATATCCGGCCTCGGCATATGAGGGTGCACCCGCGCTGCCCAAACTCATACAGCTCGATTTTGCCGATGCCGATGCCGTAGTCAACGGGTGGAAAGCGAAGAAGTAGCCAACGCCTTATGCAGAAGATTGACAAACTGGTAATTCTTAAGACCCCAGCGTGGCTCAATCAGCAACTCGGCCGGCGACTGCGACACAAAACGCTCGATGGCTATATCATGGCGTAACCGACCGATTATCTCCACACACAAGTCGATATAACTTTCAGGGGTGAAACGGATAAAATCTGTTTCACCCTTTTCGTACTGACTCGCAAGGCGAGTGCCCCTGATTATCTGCAGCTGATGAAACTTGACGGTTTCAACAGGCAGCTGATTCAGGCGGTCGACAGTCTGGAGCATCATCCGGCGTGTCTCGCCCGGAAGTCCGAGTATGAAATGAAGTCCACAGTGCAGTCCGGCATCGGCTGTCATCTCCACGGCTCTCACAGTATCGGCCCATCCATGACAGCGGTTTACCGATTCAAGTGTCGAGTCATGGCTGCTTTCAGCTCCGTATTCCATTATCACTGGCTTTCCACCTCCGACAGCACGGATATCACTCAACAGGCTCTCATCAACGCAATCAGGACGCGTGCCTATGATCAGACCTGCCACTCCATCCACATCGAGCGCCCGCCGGTAAAGGTCAAGAAGTCTCGCCCGCGGACCATGGGTATTTGTATAACTTTGAAAGTATGCCAGATACCGCATCTGAGGGTATTTCGAAGAAAAGAAACGTTTTCCGGCCTCAAGACGCGCCTCTATATCCGCGCCGGCGGCAGCCGTATCAGGCGAGAACGACGCGTTGTTGCAATAGCTGCATCCACCGCGTCCGATTGTGCCATCGCGGTTCGGACAGCTGAACCCTGCGTCAACGGTGATTTTCTGCACCTTTCCCACGAAAAGAGTCGAAAGCCATTCGGCGTAGTCTCTGTACCAGGGATTGTTCATAGCCGGGAACAGCGGTTAAGCAGAAGCGAATCGAGTATGGTCATGGCCGCCATCGCCTCAACCACAGGCACGGCACGCGGAACAATGCACACATCATGACGCCCCGAAGGCTGCAGCGTAGCCGGATTTCCGTTGCGGTCCACTGTCGCAACCGGCTGCATAAGGGTGGCCACAGGCTTGAAAGCCACACGGAAATATATATCCTCGCCATTGCTTATGCCACCCTGGATTCCTCCCGAGTGATTAGTACGTGTGCGCAAGCGTCCGTCTGCGCCATTATAGAAAACATCGGCCACATCGCTGCCACGCCGGTCCACATCGTCGAATCCCATTCCGTAATCGAAGCCTTTCGCAGCCGGAATGCTCATCATAGCCGATGCCAGCAATGCCTGGAGTTTGCCGTAAACAGGCTCGCCGAGTCCAGGCGGCACACCTGTAGCCACACAGGTCACCAC
>JAIDBM010000072.1 GCA_029056365.1 Muribaculaceae bacterium
GAACCTTTTACGGTATCTTACCCAGACAGCCATTGGTATCCGCAAGGAACTGAGTGTGTTCGGCGATGACTATGACACACCCGACGGCAGCTGTATCCGCGACTTCATCAATGTTGTCGATCTGGCCAAGGCCCATGTGATAGCCGTGAAGCGCATGATCGACGGCAAGAGTGCCGACCGTATCGAGATTTTCAATCTCGGCACCGGCAACGGAGTTTCTGTGCTTGAGCTTATAAACACATTCGAGGCGGCAACCGGAGTGAAGGTTCCGCACAAAATCGTGGGCCGTCGCGAGGGAGACATCGAAAAAGTGTGGGCAAATCCGCAGCATGCCAATGAAGTGCTTGGCTGGAAGGCCGATACACCTCTGGCCGACACCATGCGCTCGGCATGGAAATGGCAGCAGCATCTGGCTGAAAAGAAATAAGAACTTAGTTCAACAATAATACGTAAGGGCGGTGCATCGCACCGCCCTTTTTTTGAGTATTCCCTATGAATGAAATGCAGACAGTGAAACGGCATTTCTTTGCCATGCGCAATGGCATAGTCGCCGATACCTTACGGCGTGCCGGTTCGCCTTATCATATAATTTTTGGTCTTAATCTGCCTCAGCTGGCAGAGATAGCTTCGCTTACACCTCATACGGTGGAACTTTCCGATGCCCTGCATGCGAATTCAAGCACTCGCTGCAGCTGTCTGATGGCTCCGATGATTCATCCTCATGCCGATATGTCGCACGAAAAAGCGCTGCGCTGGATGTCGGAGGCTCTCTGCACAGAAGAAACCGATGTGTTGTGTCACAGACTGCTGAGGCATCTGCCGTATGCCTGCGATGTGGCAAATGAAGCTCTGGCGGGCGAAGACAGGCGCCTTGTATACGGCGGCCTGCGTCTGATTGCCAACCTCAGGAGCACAGGTGCTGATGTGCCGCTGCCCGATATGGCACAGTATATTGCATCGCCATTTGCCGAAATAGCTTCATTGGCGAGAATGCTCTCGGAGTGAGGGTTTTTGCTGTGTGTTCGGTATGGCTGTATTGAACTGTGGAGAATCGGATGCTTTCGGTCTGGCTTTTGAGAACTGTGGAGGCAGGGATGCCTCCACTCCGGGGTTAGGCTTTGGACAGTTTGTCGCCGAGCCATAGTCCGCCGAGAATCAACGCTATGCCTAAATATCCTATGAGTGTTACGTGTTCGTTGATGACTATGGCTGAAATAATCATGGTGATGATAGGCTGCAGATACATATAGTTGTTGGCCTTCACAGCTCCCATGCGTTCCACGGTCCGCGCCCATATCACATAGGCGAGCATCGAGGCGCCTACGCCAAGGAACAGCAGATTGCCTGCCACTTCGGGTTTGCACAGTGTGCCCCACAGGTCGGTGCTTGTGGGTTGCGCCAAGGCGAACGGCAGCGCTGTGAGCACGCCGTAGAAGAATGTCTTGCGGGTTATGAACCAGATGTCGTAGGTGGCGTTCAGACGGCGCAGCACAAGGCTGTATACCGACCAGCTCACCGCAGCCAAAAGCGATAGAATGTCGCCGAAAGGTCTAACTTCAAGATTGGTACTACTGTTGAATATAACACAGCCTACACCGAGAAACGCCACCAGCGAGCCGATTATGGCGCCTTTGCCGGGGCGTTCCGACTTGTATATCATGCCGGCGAGCATGGCCGTGAACAGAGGCGATGTCGCGGTCAGAAGCGCCACATTGGTGGTGAGTGTGTATTCAAGGGCTGTGTTCTCGGCAAGAAAATATATGCTGCCCGCGCAGAGACCGCACGTGGCGAACAGAAGCTCGTCGCGCAGAGAGCGGGCCCAGAGCCTGCTGTGGCATATGATAAGAATCAGCAGGTAGGCGAGCACGAAACGCAGGATGTAGATTTCCGACGGACTGAGTCTGTTCTCAAGCAAGACTTTTGTCGACACAAACGACGCACCCCATATCGAAACGGTAAGAATAGCGCCTAAATGGCCTAAAATCAAACTTTTTCGGTTATGATTGACGGTTTTTTCAGAGCTCATATGAATTTCAGGTATAGTATTGGGTTACAAATTTACCAAAAAAATGTTATCGCATCCAACTTATAAGGCAAGTTTTTTGTAATTTTGTAAAGTCCGCGAACAATAGGGCGGGATAATTTTCTCACAACTAAACATAAAACAGACATGAAAATTTTCAAGATCGCATGTATGGCGCTGATAGCCGGCAGCCTTATGATAGCCGAAACCTCGTGTAGCTCTATGACCAATACCGGCAAGGGCGCTTTGATTGGCGGTGGCGGCGGTGCCGGCGTGGGTGCCGGAGTAGGCGCTTTGATAGGTGGCGGCAAAGGTGCCGGCATAGGTGCGGCCATAGGTGCGGCTGTAGGTGCCGGAGCCGGTGCACTTATAGGCAACAAGATGGACAAACAGCAGAAAGAACTTGAAAACCAGCTTGCCGAACAGGCCAAGGTTGAGCAGACTACCGACGACAACGGTCTGCAGGCAATCAAGGTTACTTTCGACGGCGGCATACTTTTCCCCACAGGCAAGTATACTCTTAACGAACAGGCCAAGGCCGATCTGAGCCGTTTCGCGGCAAACCTCAAGCAGAACCCCGGCACTGATGTGCGCATTCTCGGTTTTACCGACAACACAGGTTCGCTGGCTGTTAACGAAAAACTCTCGAACGAGCGTGCCGGAGCCGTGCTGAGCTATCTGGCCAACCAGGGTGTGTCGGCTACGCGTCTTACAAGCCAGGGCATACCTATGGCCGACTATGTGGCCAGCAACGATACTGCCGCCGGACGTGCCCAGAACCGCAGGGTTGAGATTTACATTTACGCTTCGCCCGAGATGATACAGCAGGCCGAGGCCGGAACTCTGAAATAATTTTGGATAAAATTATACTTATAGGCGGCGGAGGCCACTGCCGTTCGGTTATCGACGCCGCCGAAAGCGTCGGGTTGCGGATTGCGGGAGTTCTTGAACGCCCCGGTTCGGAATCTGGCGCTTTCGACTATCCTGTGGTGGGATGCGATGATGATATCGAACTGTTTGCCCCTGACCACAGGTTCATCGTCACGCTTGGAAGTATCGCCGACCCGTCGCGACGTGTGGCACTGGCCAATATGGTATGCAAGGCCGGCGGAAGGTTCGCCACAGTGGCGGCATCGACAGCGAGAGTCTCGCCCCATGCCAGGGTAGGCGAGGGGACTGTTGTGCTGCATCACGCGCTTGTAAACGCAGGAGCGGATGTGGGTTCGAATTGTATAGTCAATTCCGGGACAATAGTGGAGCACGATTGCCAGGTGGGCGATTTCACCCATATATCGACCAATGCCACTGTAAATGGCGGATGCCATATAGGCCGGCGGTGTTTCATAGGCAGCGGCACCGTGGTGGCGCAAGGAGTAACGATAGCCGATGATGTTGTGGTGGGTGCCGGAAGTCTGGTACTGCACGATATAGAATCGGCCGGAGTATATTACGGAAAAATTTAGAGCTATATTTGATATGATACAGATTATAGCAGAGGCAGGAGTAAACCACAACGGGTCGGAGCAACTGGCCCGGAAAATGGTGGATGCGGCGCATGAGGCCGGTGCCGACTATATCAAGTTTCAGACATTCAGAACCGAGTGTATAGTAAACCGCTCGGCGGCCCAGGCCGCATATCAGCGCCGTAATCTGAAAGAAGAAGGCAGCGGCAGACAGTACGAAATGTTGCGCAGACTTGAATTGGGCTATGATGTTTTCCGGCAACTTGCCGCATATTGCTCGCACAGAGGCACACGCTTCCTGTCGACTCCTTTCGATTTGCCGAGTATCGATTTCCTCGCCACTTTGCCTATGGACTATTGGAAACTTCCATCGGGCGAAATCACCAATCTTCCGTATCTCAGGAAAATAGCCGCCTACGGGCGTCCGATAATAATGTCGACGGGTATGAGCACACTCGGTGAAATCGAGGATGCTGTAAAGGTACTGACCGACGGCGGCATTGCAACGGAGCAGATTACATTGCTGCAGTGCAATACGGAATACCCGACTCCGATGGCCGATGTTAATCTGCGGGCCATGGAGACACTGAGGCGCACATTCGGCACCCGTGTGGGCTATAGCGACCATACGGAGGGGATAGAAGTGGCCATAGCGGCCGCAGCCCTTGGCGCGGAAGTGATAGAGAAGCATTTCACACTCGACCGTACTCTGCCGGGGCCCGACCATGTGGCATCGCTTGAACCATCGGAGCTGTCGGCTATGGTACGCGCTGTGCGCAACATAGAGAAGGCTATGGGCAACGGCGAAAAGAGGGTGAGCGAATCGGAGCGTTCGAACCGTGCGGCTGCACGCAAAAGCATAGTTGCGGCCCGTGATATAGCCGTGGGGGAGATTTTCAGCAACGACAATCTGACGGTAAAGCGGCCCGGATCCGGAATATCTCCCATGCGTTTGCCGGAATTGCTCGGCAAGCCTTCGCCGAGGGCGTTCATGGCCGATGATGTGATAGAACTGTAAGAGCCGCTTATAAGAGCTGATTGGAAGAGCTGCTTTAATTTCGGTATTATTCGAACGATGCCTTTCCTCGGGCAAATGCCACGACATCTTTCTGAATCCGCGAGCCAAGCAAGTGGTTTATTCCTGCATAAAGCACAAGAGCGGCAGCTGATTGAGCGAGGAGTATAAGCAAGGGCGATGATATGGCCGAGGCTATCCACAGCATCAGTGGAACTATGATGGCGGAAAGTGCCGCGTACGGAGCAAGGTCGAGCAGATAATGCCATGGCTTCACCTGCAACAGGCGGCACACGGCAACGAGTGTAGCCACATAGGTTATTGCCGATGCGGCGAGTTGCCCCCATAGCAGAACGGTGAGTCCGTACACCGGATTGTGCGGCATCGTCATGCCCATATATGGAAAGGTGACAGCCAGAGCAATCACTGCCACGGCATCGCGCAGAACCTCGAGCCACATTATGCAGCGGGCGTGCCCGAGCGCCAGCAGGTAATTGTTGTAAAGTGCGTTCAGAACGGTAAAAATACCCCTTATAAGCAATAATTGGAAAAGAATAATCGAGGGGTCCCATTTTGTTCCGAAGAGCAGATGGAAAAGCGGTGTGGCCATCGCCGCCAGGCCGAGTGTGGCCGGAAACAGAATGTAGGCTGTGAAGCGGTTCATCCTGGAGGTCATGCGCCTGAAGCGTACAGGATCGTCCTGCACGGCCGATAACGGAGGCAAAAAGCTGGAGGTAAGGGTCTGGGAAATCGACATTATGCCCATTTTGCTCCATTTGTCGCTCTGGGTATAGAAACCGAGCGAGCGCAGGCCTACAAAAGCTCCGATGAACAGAGAGTAGAGATTCAGGAACAGGGTGTTCAGAAACGATGTAAGCATCATGCGGGCGCCTACCGAGAAGAACGACCGCAGTGCCTGCCATGAGAAAACCGCGCTTGGGCGCCACTTGCAGCAAGTCCACAGAATACCCGATTTTACGGCGGCGGTGACGAGAGTCTGCCACACTATCGCCCATGCGCCGTATCCGGCTACAGCGAGCCATATTCCTGCGACTGCTCCGGCTGCGAGGCCGGTTGCGTTCGAAAGAGTTATCGGTCGGACATCCATCTGTTTCATCATGCGGTTAGTCTGCACGATTGCCGATGCATTCAGGATTACAGATATGAACATCACTCTCGACAACGGAATCAGGCGGGCATCGTTCTGAAAGCACATCGCTATCAGCGGTGCGGCGAACCACAGAATAATATACAGGGTCGATGCTATGCCGATATTGAACCAGAGAACCGAGCTGTAGTCGGTCTGGGTAGGTTCTTTACGCTGTATGAGCGCGAAGCTGAAGCCGCTGTCCACCAGCAGAGAGGCGAATGCCTGGAAAACCAGAACCGCCCCTACCAGGCCGAAATCGGTCTGGCTGAGCATGCGGGCCAGCACTATGCCTGTGGCGGCATAGAGCAGCTGCTGCAGCACCCTGTCGATGATTGTCCATTTCAGGGTGTGTGCGGTTTTGGTTTTCAGGCTTGCCATTTACGAACCGACTCTTATTCCACTTCTTTTGATTTTACGCCGATAGTGCGGTTCTGGATTTTTTTTGGTTTCCCGCTGTAGTACACGGTGCCGCTTCCGGCGCCATAGATGTTGAGCTGTTCGGTGACGTGGCAATCGATAGGCCCGGTGCCTACAAGGATGCATTTCACGGTCTTGCAGTCGAGCGCGTTTGCTTCAAGCGGTCCGGTGCCCACATTCGACAGCCTGGCCTTGGCCGATTTTCCGTTTATAAGCAGATGGCCCGAGCCGGTGCTGATCGAGGCGTTCACGTTGTCGGCGTCGACATTATGAATAAGCATGGTGCCGTTGCCAATCAGTTTTGCATTGAAGGTATTTACAGGCGCAAGGCTCAGTACCGTAACCGTGGAGTCGCCGGAGTTCTCCACTTTCTGGAGATTCGTGGAGTAGACTCTCAGCCGCGGCAGGGGCCCGGATGGAATGTTTTCGGAATCAATCTGTATGCTCAGGGCATTGTTTCTGTTTGAGAAAATCAGATGTGGAGCCATGTCTTTTGAACATTCGAAGCATACAGTGCCGGCGGAATCCGCACATGCGCTGTACTCCACGTTGATTCCGTTCACAACTTTCAGTTCGGTGAAGTCGTGAACATTCAGATTATATTTCTTGATTGGACTTTGAGCTTTCAGTACCAGAATAATACCGATAAGCATCAGCACTGTGAGCAGTAATTTTTTCATTTGCGGAATAATCAGTGTTTAATCTTTTTTGACTGGCGCACGTTCGGACCCTTGGCCTTGACTGTTTTAGCCTCGCCAAAGGTGATGCCGCCGGGGCCTGTGGCCACAGCCGAAAGATGTAATGCTTTCAGTCGGGCGGCATCAATGTCGCCGGTGCCGTTTACTACAAGGTTGACGTTGTTCGCTTTTCCGGAAATATCGATGTCGCCGGAGCCTTGCAGGGAGGCGTTGAGGGTATTGGCCGAAATATGATTGAATTCAATGTCTCCGCTTCCGGTGAGAGTCAGCTGGATCGAGCCTGAGACCGTGGCTTTTTCGACTTCAATGTCGCCCGAGCCGGTCAGAGTGGCTTTTATATCCGATACCTTGATTGACGGAGCCTTGATTTCACCGGAACCTGTGAGTGTCATCATGAGGTTGCTGTTTGTATTCAAGGCCGGGAGACGGATGTCGCCTGAGCCGGTCAGCACCACCGACTCCAGCCTGCCGTCGGAATAAGCTATAATCTTCGGCGACCTGTCGCAGTGAACGCGTGTGTCAGGTTTATATGATATTTCGAGGTTGCTGCCCTGGGCTACTACCCTCATTTTCTCAAAAAGGCAGTCGGAAGCTATCACACGCACCGAGCCTACGGAGTCAGGCATGATTTTGATGGTTATGTCGAAAGAACCGGTAGAGGTCAGAGACGTCCAGTTGTCAACACTAACGATGTGATGCGACGCGCTGTTGTTTTTTACTTTTTTTGCCATGCCGCAGAAGGGAGTTGCGAGCAGAAGTGAGGCAAGCAGGAAATGAATGGTTTTCATAAGTAACTATGTTTAAAAGTATTTTTGTTCTATATCGTCGAGAATTGCCGACAGGCTGTCGATGTTGTCGGCCTGCAGCATGGCAATGCGTGTGGGCCGGAAGTCGCAGATTCCTTTGAACAGGGGCGATGCGGCCAGATGGCGTCGGATGTGCAGAATGCCCCGGTATCCGTCGATGCGTTCGATGCTTTCATGAATCTGGCGACGCAGAAGGTCGAGTTTCTGTTTTTTTGTCAGAGGCGTGTATGAGCCGTGCAGCATGGTCTGCTTCATGTCGTGGAAAATCCATGGCGCTCCGATAGAGGCCCGGCCGACCATCACGGCATCGACACCGGAGAATTCGAAAGCTTTCACGAGTTGTTCCGGAGTGCAGATGTCACCGTTGCCGATTACCGGAATTTCAAGGTCGGGCAAGGCTTTTACACGTGCTATCGCTTCCCAGTCGGCCTCACCGGTGTAAAGTTGCGAGCGGGTGCGTCCGTGTATTGTAAGCGCTTTTATGCCGCAGTCCTGCAGCTGAAGGGCGAGGGTTTCGATAACTTTGCTGTTGTGGTCCCAGCCAAGGCGTGTTTTTACAGTTACCGGCAGGTCTACGGCATTAACAACCGCACGGGTTATATCGAGCAGTTTGGGGATGTCGCGCAGAAGGCCGGCACCGGCGCCTTTGCCCGCCACTTTCTTCACCGGACATCCGAAATTGATGTCGATGAAGTCGGGGCGGGCCTCGGCGGCTATGCGAGCGGCCTGGGCCATGACCTCGGGCTCACGGCCATATATCTGTATGGCCGTGGGCCGTTCGGCCGGGTTTATTTCCAGTTTACGGGTAGTGGCGGCGATATTGCGTATGAGCGCATCGGCCGACACGAATTCCGTGTAGGTCATATCGCATCCCATTTCTTTACAAATAAGGCGGAAAGAGCTGTCTGTGACGTCTTCCATGGGGGCGAGCATCACAGGCTTGTCGCCAAGATCGATATCTGCTATTCTCATAACCGGCTTTAGTTATCGTGTTGCCCGGAACTATATCAATAGCCCCAGATAAATGCTCCGAGAGCGAAGTAGGAGGCGTTGTTCATGCCCCACTGTCCGGAGTCGGACGATTCCATCGTGAACACAAGGCGTTCGCATTTGCCGATGGAAGTGAGGTCGACTTCGGTCCATCGGGTAACGAATTCTCCGTCTTTGGCCAGATAGAAGTCAACAGCTCCTGTTACGGCATTGTCCTTCACGCCGCTTATGGTAACCTTGCACCAGTCCTGGTCGGTGAACGCGCTGTTGAACGCACTGCCGTTCTTCATGCTGTACATGCCGTAGGTGGTGTTGGTAAGATACACACGTTTGGGCGCGAATTCGCCGTCGGTTACCGGAGTTATCACGGTTGATGTCGAGGTAGTGGCATCGTCGGCGGTTTCGTTGGCGTTGCAGAAGGCAATCATGTAGTTGGCCTGGCCCTGCATGCCTTTGCCGGGCACGGCGGTCCACTGGTGTTCGATCCATGTGCCTTCGGCGCTGTAGTCTTTGGTGTCGGTGGCGCGGCTGGGAGTGAATCCCCGCCAGGAGTAGTATTTCACACCTCCAAATTCGGTTATCTCGCAGCTGTGGCTGAAGTTCACGGCTTCGGTGAAGTTGTAGAAGGTGAGCGTTTTCTGATATTCCATATCGTAGCAGAACTGCCAGTAGTTGTTCTGGTTGAACGCTGTTATATCGTTGAAATATACAATCCAGTCGTTTTCCGGATCTTCTTTGGGGTCATCCGAGCAGGAGCAGAGCGATGCGGCTATTATAGCCGGAAGAATTATTCTGTTCAGTTTCATAAAATAAAGAGTGATATATTGTTTAGTTGTATTTAATCAGTTGAGGGTGAGTTTTGAGTTCTTGCATATCGATTCGGCGCAGCGGCATATCTGTTGCAGCGATATGTCGGCTATGTGGCGTTGCATTTCCTGCCGGTCGGCGGCACGGCCATGGAAGAGCGTTGCCCTTGCGGCTCCGAGAATGGAATTCTCGCGGTTTTCGGCGCTTATGAGCATTTGCCCGAGATATTGCTTTTTAGCTTTGTCGAGTTTGCGCTGGTTTATGCTTTCTCCGGCGGCCACGGCCTCGATTTCTTTCTGCACAAGCTGGCGGCACCGTAACTCGTCGTGATGGTCGCAGCCGTAGTATATGCTCATGACTCCGCAGTCGGTGTATAGCGACGACGATGCCTCGACGGTGTAGACGAGTCCTCTTCGTTCACGCAGCGATACATTCAGAAGCGAATTCATGCCCGGTCCGCCGAGAATGTTGGCGAGAAGGGCCATTGCGAAACGGTCGGGTGAATACATGCCTCCGGTGCGGGCGCCGATTACGGTATGACTCTGGTGCGAACCCACGTTTTTCTCGGTGTCGAACGGCGGGTTGATGCACAGTTCGGGCATCGAATGCTGATGTCCGCCTGAAGGCAGCGCTGCCAGGTGCCGCTCCAGACATGCCGTTACACGGTCGCATCCGGCGGGTCCGCTGTAGAAGGCCACCATGTTGTCGGCGGTGTACCATCGTTGCAGCCACATCCGGCAGTCGTCGCTTGTGAAGCGGGCGAGATCGTCGGTTGTGCCGAGTATGTTGTGGCCCAGACTGCATCCGCTGAACAGCAGGTCGTCGAAATCGTCGAAAACGGCTTCTCCAGGCTGGTCGAGGTAGGAGTCGATTTCATCGGCCACGACTTCGCGCTCACGCTGCAGTTCGGCTGCGGGAAAGCGGGAGTTCAGCAGCAGGTCGGCCACCAGTTCGGCTGCTCGGTTGAGCTGTGCGGCCGGAAATGCGGTGTATACAGTGGTTTCTTCTTTTGACGTGAAGGCGTTCAGTTCGCCGCCGACCGCTTCCATACGGTTGAGAATGTGCCATGCCGAGCGCCGTTCGGTGCCTTTGAACAGCGTGTGTTCCACAAAATGCGCGAGCCCGAATTTTCCGGGAGTTTCGTCGCGACTGCCGGCTCTGACTGTCACGCCGAAATAGGCGGCAGCCGCACCGGGTGTTCGCCGGTGTATCAGCTGCAATCCGTTGGTCAATGTGAAGTAACTGTACAAACTGTTATGATTTTTTGCCATTATTCGGGGTCTTTCCAGTCGCCGGCCGATTTAATAAGTGCAATCAGGCGCGGGATTGCCTGTTCGGCCGGGATGTTCCGCTCGATGCATTGGCGGCCTTTGTACAGGCTGATGCATCCGGCGGCGGCGCCTACATATCCGTAGTCGGCGTCGGCCATTTCTCCGGGACCGTTCACGATACATCCCATCACACCTATTTTCAGTCCTTTGAGGTGTGCGGTTGCTTCTTTTACGCGGGCCAGAGTGCTCTGCAGGTCGAAGAGTGTTCGTCCGCAGCCAGGACAGGCGATGTACTCGGTGCGGGTGATACGGCGGCGTGTGGCCTGAAGTATGGCCAGCGACAGTGATACGCTTTGTTCGCGGTTCAGGGCGGGAGCCTGGATTTCGATTGCATCGCCGTGTCCGTCAAGAAGCAGGCGTCCGAGATCCACAGCGGCCGCAACCGTTACTTCTTCGGCGCTCATTTCCGGCGGATACACGGCCCGGAGCAAAGTTTTGCCATCGGGGAGCGGGGCCTGCAGAGGCACTTCCGCCACATTGTAGCCATCGGGAATTTCATCCATGCCGGCTACCAGCGGCTGTGACGGACTGTGGTTTATGCTGTCGGCGAGGAACTGCGGCTTTGAGATTACCGATTCGCAGTGGGCGGCGAGGAATCTGGCCACAGGCAGTTCGGCCTCCGGTTCTTCCGAGAGCGATACTCTTATAGTGTCGCCAATGCCCTCGCAGAGCAGGGTGCCTATGCCGACGGCCGATTTCACCCGTCCGTCCTCGCCGTCTCCGGCCTCGGTCACGCCCAGATGAAGCGGGAAATGCATGTCTTCGGCGTCCATGGCCTTGACCAGGCGGCGTACGGTGTCCACCATCACCAGCACGTTTGAGGCTTTTATCGACACGACTACCTGGCTGAAATCTTCATCCCGGCAGATGCGCAGATATTCCATGGCCGATTCCACCATGCCGGCGGGAGTGTCGCCGAAACGGCTCATTATGCGGTCGGAGAGCGAGCCGTGGTTCACTCCCAGGCGTATGGCTGTGCCGTTGCGGCGGCATAACTGCAGAAACGGCACCAGAGCCTTGCGGATACGCGCTATTTCGGCGGCATATTCCTCATCGGTGTATTCGAGTTTCTTGAACGTGCGGCCGGGGTCGGCGAAATTGCCGGGATTTATGCGCACTTTCTCCACTTCTTCCGCGGCGGTGAAAGCGGCGGCGGGGTTGAAGTGTATGTCGGCTACCAGAGGTATGCCGACACCGCTCTCACGCAGGGCGCGGCGTATCTCGCCAAGAGCTTTGGCGTGAGTGACACCTTGTGCGGTAAGACGTACGATGTCGGCACCAGCATCGGCGATGCGGCGGCATTGGTCGGCCGAAGCCTCGATGTCGAGCGTGGAGGTGTTTGTCATTGACTGCAGGCGCAGCGGATGCCTGCTGCCGATTTCAACCTTGCCTACGCTCACCGATACGGTGGGACGGCGATGTATGGTTACGGATTTTTTCAATTGGTTTTGAATTTGTAGTCTTTAATCAAAGCAAGGTCGGCATTCGCTTTCTCGATTTTCACGGTAAGGTTCCGGCGATATTCGTCATAGCGCGAAAGCAGTTCGGGGTCGTTGAGCGCAAGCATGCGTACGGCAAGTATGGCGGCGTTCAGGCCGGCATTTATGCCTACGGTGGCCACCGGAATTCCGGGCGGCATCTGCACTATGGACAGAAGGGCGTCCTGGCCTTGCAGAGTGGAGTCGACCGGAACACCGATTACCGGCAGAGGGGTTATCGCGGCAATGACGCCCGGAAGGGCAGCCGCCATTCCTGCAGCCGCTATTATAACCTTTATGCCCCGTCCGGCTGCGAGAGTGGCATATTCTTCAACTGCGCGGGGGGTGCGGTGTGCGCTCAGTGCGCATAGTTCGAACGGCACTTCCATCTGTTCGAGGAAGTCTGCGGCTTTCCGCAATATAGGCAGGTCGGAAGTGCTGCCCATTATGATACTTACTGTTGGATTCACGGTTTATTTTTTTGATGATTGTTAATCTGTTTCACGCGCTTCATATCAGCATTATTCCTGTGGTGCACGCTATGCCGAGCAGAAATCCGGCTCCGGTCTGGGCCAGGGTGTGGCGGCGCAGGGCCAGACGGCACGAGCCTACGACACCGCAAAGCATTATCGACACCGTAATCACCACCATAGGCTGTAGAAACATCAGATGCCTGAACGCCAGCCAGATTATTAGTCCGGTCATGCCTGCAATGGCAGTGGTGTGGGCGCTGATTTTCCATTTGAGTGTGATAATAAGCGCTATTGCCACAGCCAGGGCCGCTCCGAGAAAGAAGCGTGCCGCCCACCAGGGGGCGTGTACCGAGCCGAGATACCATGCGGCGCCTATGTAGCATACCAGTGCCAGTGCGAACGGCAGCAGCCGTTCGTTACGTCGGCTTACCGCAGCATCGGATATTCGTCCGAGCCGCCGCAGGGTAAGCAGCGATGCAGTGGGGACAACGGCTGTGATAAGCGCTATGACGGCTGTGGTGACCAGCCGGACGCGCTCGGGAAGTATTACCAGAGGTGTCAGCCACATCATTATCGAGTAGGCATAGGTAGGAATCAGTATCGGAGAGAATATATCGCTCACTATCTGTGCCAGGTGTATGAGTGCGGGGCGTTTGCCTGTGTCGGTGTTCATAAGAATTTGTTTTACAGCGTTTCATAGCGAGCGTCTCAGACGTGCCACTGGCAAATCGAGCTGTTCGCGGTATTTGGCTACAGTGCGCCGGGCAATGTCGTAGCCCATGTCGGTAAGACGGTCTTTTATCGCTTCGTCGGTGAGCGGACGGTGTTTGTCTTCTTCGGCAATCATGTTTGAAATTACATCGAGAATCTCGTGGGCCGATGTGTCGGAGTCTTCTTTTCTTCGTTCGTTGAAAAGAAGTTTCAGCGGAAATATTCCGTTTGGGGTCGACACATATTTTCCGGCAGTGGCACGGGAAATCACCGAGAGGTCGTTTCCGGTGAGTTCGGCCACATCCTTGAGAATCATGGGCCGGATGTCGGCGGTGTTGCCGCTTTCGAAGAAACGCGTCTGAAGGTTCACGATGGCTTTCATTACGTTGAGCAGTGTCTCGGCCCGGGAATTCACCATCCGTATCAGCTGCTGGGCCTCGTCGTGTCGGGCGCGTATGAAGGCCCGGGCCTCGCGGGAGCGCCTGTCGGCGGCAGCTGTTTTTTCATCGGGAATGAATGTTTCGGCTATGGCGAGTTCGGGCACATTGCCGTTCAGGCTCACGGTGGCCCGGCCGGCGGAGTCGATTTCGACATTGAAATCCGGCACGATATGGCGCATTCGGTCGCCTGAATTGCTTTGCTCTATCAGGGCGCCCGGCTTGGGGTTGAGCGAGTGTATCACATCAAGGGCCTGGCGAAGCTGCAGGTCGTTTAATCTTGTACGTGATGCAAGCCGGTCGTAATGGCGTTTGCTGAACAGGTCGAAGTAGTTTCTGATTATGTTCGTGGCATTTGCCACCGCTTCGGATTCCTTCATTCGGCAAAGCTGCAGGAGCAGGCAGTCGCGCAGGTCAACGGCACATACTCCTGCGGGGTCCATCGAGCGTATTATGTCGGCTACGGCGCGTACGCGCTCGGTGCCTGTATCGGTTCCGGTGGCTATGCTCACATCGTCGGCAATTGAGGCGAACGAGCGGCTTAGATAGCCGTTGTCGTCGATATTGCCTATTATATAGCGGGCGATTTCCCGGTCGTTGTCGGCAAGGTCGAAATCCGACAGCTGGTTTTCAAGCACATCGATAATCGAGTGGAAGTCGTCGACAGCCACGGGGCCGGTGTATTCGTCGTCAGAGCTGTGGTTGCCTGCGTTGTAGCGATACGACGGCATGTCTTCATCGTTGCGGTAGTCGGCACGCAGCAGTTCTTCGGATGTTTCGCTGAAGTCGTTGCCATCGTCCGACTTGTTGTCGATGTATTCTTCGGGCGAGGAGGTCTTTTCTTCGAGTGCCGGATTTTCGTCAAGCGCACGACGCACCTCATCCTCAAGCTCCGGAGCGGTCATCTCGAGAAAGCGGCCGAATATCACCTGTTGCGGCGCCAGGCGCTGACGCAGGCCGGTGGTCTGTTGTAATTGCAGGGAGTCGTCCATGATCAATACGCAAAATTACGAAAAAAATTCCATACGTCTACGGTATTCCTGCATGCAGGTGGCTGTTCTTGTCGAAAAATGGTGTTACCGTCCTTATGGACAGATAATTCGGAATTCGCCGTGCTCATAGGTGAAGTCGGCTATTCCGGCTGCGGCGAGGCGCACCACGAGGTCTTCGGCACAGCTCAGCGAGCAGTGTAGTTCCAGAGCCAGTTCGCGTGTCGACAGGCTCCGGGTGGCCAGCAGTTCCATTGCCTTGCTTCCGGTTTCGGAAACAGCAAGGAAGGTTCCGTTTTTTTCAGCCTCTGTCCATGCCCGGACCATTATGTCCGGAGCCGCGATGTTCTCATCGCATACCCGGTAGTAGACCCGTTTTCGACCGTCGGCTTCCGATACGGCCACAGGCCGTTTTACAGCCTTGTCGATCAAGGCTTTTATAACAGTTATGCCAGTGTCGACGCTGTATGCCTCGAAGCGAACCTGCTGCGGCGGAACGCAATAGCGTTCGGCGGCTTGTTCCACCACATATATGTCTTCTTCGTTGCGGACTCCTGCCACAGTGCCGTTGTCTTTTACCCCTATGAGCAGACATCCGCCGCTGTGATTGGCGAAGGCCGAAATGCTTCGTGCTATTTTTCGTGCGTCGGAAATCAGAAATTTGAAATCCTGACGTTCGTGCTCGCCTTGCGCCACCAGCTCAAGTATGTGTCTGCGTCCTCTTGCAACCGGAATGTCTTTCATCGGTTTCCGATTGAATCACAGACGCGACACAACGGTGTCGATTACTTCGAATGTGTGTTGCGGAGCTTCCAGCCAGAAGTTCTCGTATTGCGATATGTTGTCGTCGCCTCCGGGGGTGTCGCTTACCACACGCACACACAGGAACGGAATATGACGCAGATGACATACATGTGCAATCGCGGCCGATTCCATGTCGACGGCCACGGCATCGGGATACAGGTCGAGAATATGCTTGACTTCCGATGGCTTTGATACGAATATGTCGCCCGAGGCAATCAGACCGCGGCGTACTTTCAGACCGGCAAAGAGGCTGTCGGGGAATGTGGATATGAAGTGTTTCGGACAGCCTGCCGCCTGGCCGTGTATCGTGTCGGGTCCGCACCATACATCGTGATATGCTATGCGGTCGGCTACTACGGTATCGCCAATGCCTGCCGCGCCTGTGCCTCCGGCCACGCCGGTGTTGATTATTACCGACGGCCTGAAGCGGTTTATGAGTGTAAGGGTGTTTACGGCCGCGTTCACTTTGCCGATGCCGCACTTGCCTACAACCACATCGCGCTCTCCTATCTTGCCGGTGTGGAAGGTGAATCCGTTTGCTTCAACGGTTTTTGTCTCGCTCATGCGGGGGAGTATGAGGGCCAGTTCCTTGTCCATGGCCACTATGATGGCTATTGTCATTTTTGCAGTTGTTTTGATTTTGATGTTATGTCCGGAGTAATTGATTTCCGGGAGTGGAACCGGGCGTTCAGATGCTGTCGACCCGGAGTCTTACTTTGAATGGAGTTGCGTTGCTTCTTGTGCGTGGCCTTGATGAGAGGTGGTAGTAGAACACATTCTGGCGGTCGAACGACCGGAACTCTAACCGGCGTGTGGATTTTGGCGGGATTTCAACACTGAAATGTTCGTTGCGGCGGTGGAGCTGTCGGCCGTTTGTGTCGAGATATTCGATGTCGAGGCATACTTTTCTCACAGTGTCGTCAGTATGGTTGGTGAGGAATACCGATTCGATGCTGCTTCGCAGTGTTTTTTCGAATCCGGAGCCAGACACCATTGTGCTGTCGCATGCTCTCATCGGTGTCGCCGCTTGTGCCAGAGCAGGCGGCTCGGCTTGCCGTTTTCCCCGCCAGGAGCGTTGTCCGTGTATACTGCCGGCCGCTATTACGGCCAGCATCAGCAGTATTCCGGCTCTCATAGAGTGAAAATCCCGCCTCCCGAGGGGTATATCCTTATCAGGCCGTCGTGGTTGTCCGGACGGTTTGAATTGTCGGTCACGGATATTCTGAACAGGTAGGGGAGCAGCCTCCGGATGTTTATGCGCTTGCCTTTGCGGTAGGCCTGCAGCCGTATCTGCATGGCGTTTTCGCCGGTGTGCGCTATGAAATGGCGTTTCCTGGCCAGAATGTCGCCGGGGCGCTCGGTAAGCGAGATGTCGTATTCGCCGTTTTCAGCACCGGCCGCGGCCTGACCGATTCTCACGCATGGTTCAATTCTGAAATCGGGAGAATCGAGCAGCCAGATGTCGAACATGCCTTCGTGTCCGGCACTCGGAGTTATCGCAAGAGTCGATTCTGGCGAAGCTGTCATTCGCCACACGCCTTCGATGGGGTTGCCGTAGCCGTTGTCGATGGCCGACATGAGGCTGTCGACGCGGGTGCCGCGACAGTAGCCCTGCAATGTGGTAATGCAGCCGAGGATAATCAGCGTTGTCGCAAGCCGGATATTCATCAGACGTTGGAGAATTTGTAGGCAAAGCCTATCGACAGAATTTCTTTCACCTGGAGTTTGTGCCATTGCGGGTCGGCACATGGCTGTGTCGACGAGTCGTAGCGCAGGTGGGCGTATATCTGTGTGGTAAGGAAGCGGTTAATTTCAAACAGGAGGGTGTTTTCCCAGTCGGCTTCGAAACGGTCGTAGTCGGTAAAAGCGAATATCCGTGATGCGAAACTGATGTTATATGTGATTTTCCATTTGAGTTTGCATTCGCCGCTTGAACCGAATTTGCTTTTGGTGTGTCTGCCCTCCGGAATGTCGTAGGCGGCAGCGTTGACTTTGTCGTCGATGCATGTGCGCAGATTGTAGCTCAGGGGCGAAATCGAGGCGTCGAATGAGAATTTGCCTTTTCCGCTCAGATAGTTGTAGGTCATACCGAGACCGATGTTCAGTTCGCCGGGAGAAAGCAGCGAGGCTCTTGTGGTGTGGCTGTTGCTTTCATAGGAGTTCAGAAGCTGTGTCTTGAACTGTGCGGTGAGCGAGTAGTACCATCGTTTTGCTGCTTTCAGACCGAACGTAGAGTTTATCTGGAACAGGTCTTCGCTTATATTGTAGGCATGCAGCGAGTCGTCGGGAGCGCTGTTTGTGCCGAGCTTGTATTGCGCGTGTGTCTCGAACAGAAGGTTCGGGTGATATTTCGGGTTCAGTTTCACATCCCAGTTGAACTGCGCTATTGCGGTGAGGTTGTTGTTGCCACCCTGATACCAGTTAGGCGACACATAAGCCTGGCTGAACTGGAGCGATGCCGAGAAGGTGTTGATCCAGTGACGTTTCCGAAGATTCACTTCGCGTATTTCGGCGTCGGCTATCAGGTCGGCCTCGAACTGCCTTATATCGAAACGAAGTGTGCTCGGATCCACCACGGTATAATACATTTTCGGTGCCTCGGGCAATGTGGCCATATTGTAGTGTACCAGTTGGGGCGAGCCGTACAATATTTTGTAGTTGATATGTTTGGCCAGGCGTGCAGTGTTGTTGGCTCGTCTGAGCCAGTCGGGCATGTGCGCGTTTTTTAGCGGATTGTCATTGCCGGTGCGACGGAATACGGTTTGAGCCGAGATGTCGGGCACTGTTATCTCTACAGGGTCGTAAAACTCGTAGTGGTTGAAAACCAGGGGCATGAAGAAATCCCCCGGCAGAGGATCCACAGTGATGGTGTCGGCCGGATTGAACTGGCTGACGGTGTCGGCTTCGGTTACGACGGCAGTGTCGAAATACCTGGCCTGAGGAGCTGCTGACGCTGATATGGCGCAGATTACAGAGAGTAGTGCAAACGCAAATTTTTTCATTGCCGTGTGATTTGATAGTTGGTTGGATCGCTTCCTTATTTTTTTGCTGTGTACATTGTACATGCCCCGAAGGTCATCGGACGGAAGCGGCAGTCGAGGAATCCGGCCTCGGCCATAAGAGCGCACATGTCGGCCCCCTGGGGTACGGCGGCTATGCTTTCGGGCAGATAGCTGTATGCTCGTCTGTCGCGGCTTATCATGCGGCCGAGAGTCGGTATGATGTAACGTGTATAAATGTGGTAGAGCGGCGCGGTGATTTTGCCTCGTGGTGTCGAAAGCTCAAGTACGCAGAGTGTTCCGCCCGGACGCAGTATGCGGTACATTTCGCGGTAGCCTTCAAGCAGATGCTCGAAATTGCGCACTCCGTAGGCCACGGTAACCGCATCGGCTGAGTTGTCGGCACAGGGCAGCTCCAGACAATCGGCCTGATACATGGCCACTCGGCTGGCAAGTCCGGCCCGGGCCACTTTGTCGCGCCCCACTTCAAGCATGCCTTCCGACAGGTCATAGCCTGTTACCGTTGTCTGAGGCATACTGCGGGCAAGGGCTATGGCCAGGTCGCCTGTGCCTGTGGCCAGGTCCACCACCAGGCGCGGGTCCTGGTGGCGGATTGTCTGTACGGCCTTGCGGCGCCATAATCTGTCGACTCCCATTGTCATGGCCCGGTTCATGAAGTCGTAGGCTCCGGATATGGAGTCGAACATGTCTTTGACCTGTTCGGACTTGGCGCGGGAATCGTTGTCGTATGGGTTTATATGTTCGGCCTTTACTTCCACGTTATCCGATATTGCTCAGGCAATCGAGAATGTTGGTTTCGATACGGCGCTCAAGGTCGGACTCTTCGGCCGGAACGAATTTTTCGCCGGTGATGTGTTCATACAGCTCGATATATCGCTGCGATATACTCTGGCATATCTCATCGGTCATCTGTGGAACAGTCTGACCGGGATTGCCCATGACTCCGTTCTCAATCAGCCACTGGCGCACG
>JAIDBM010000073.1 GCA_029056365.1 Muribaculaceae bacterium
CCTTCCGACCCCGGACAAGAACTGCTTATAGGCTATATCGGCGATACCGACAAAGGAGTTCCCGACTTCAGCTATCTGCGCCCCCTGCTTCATGATGGAGTGCAGCTCAACCTTATCCGGCCACGGCGCAGCCACGATGGCATTCTTTATCCGGAACTGATTGTATACGAACCCGATCTGCTAACCGATATATCAGCCGTAGCCGGGTGCTTCGAAACTTATACCACATCGGCTACGGTGCATCTTTTAAAGCGCCTCATGCCTCCCCCCTCGGGCGATGCCATAAACCTTGGTAACTTCGCCGGCCAGCTTCTCGATGAAATCATTCATAACGATGATTCATCATATGCCGAAAGCGCCTTGCGCTTCTTCCGCCAGCATGCACTCGCTCTGTCGGCGGAACCCCCGGCCCCGCAGTTCCATTCCGATGCAAAAAAACAGATTGAACACATACACCATGCTGTAGATGTGCAGATGCCCGGCGAAGTGAGCAGCTTCGACCGGACAAGACTGATGGTGGAGCCTACGTTCTTTTCGGAGATGCTTGGCCTTCAAGGGCGTATGGACTTTCTCCAGCTCGATTTGAAAATTCTGGCTGAACAGAAATCGGGAAATGGCGAATGGCCTCAGGGCAACTATGATGTGCCCCGGATGCGTCTGCCACATTATGTGCAGCTGCTGCTGTATATGGCCATAATACGCTATAATTTCGCCCGGCAATACCGCGACAACAACGAGGAACTCCACGCCTTTCTGATGTACTCGCGGTATAAACAAAGTCTCCTGCGGCTTGGCTTCGCGCCCGGACTCTTGCTCCAGGCCATGGAAATACGCAATCGCATCGTAGCCGACGAACTGAAATTCAGCCGGGAAGGATTCGGATTTCTTGTTACCACAACCGCCGAGAGCCTGAATACTTCAGGCCGCGACACCGCGCTATGGAAGCGGTTTACACTCCCTAAACTGCATCAGATACTCGACCCCATACATAATGCCTCGGATACAGAGCGTGCCTATTTTTTGCGTTTCATGCGCTTCATAGCACGCGAACATATTCTGTCGAAGACGGGCAACCGGCAGAAAGAGGGCCACGGATTCGCCAGCACATGGCACGACTCGCTGGAAGACAAACTCGATGCCGGAAACATATATCCGGGCATGCGCATGAACTACGACTTCCCCGACAAAGAAAAAATAGAAACCCTCGAACTCTTCTTTCCCGACAGCACGGCCTGCGATATGGCCAACTTCCGCAAAGGCGACATTGTGGTTCTATACCCTTACGATGTGGGCGAGATTCCTGATGTACGCCGCAACATGGTATTCCGCTGCACAATCGAGGAAATCGGAGCCGACAATATAATTGTGAGGCTGCGTGCCGCCCAGTCCGGACCGGCTCCGTTCGAAATCAACCGCGATCGGCTGTGGGCCATCGAACACGACTTCATAGAATCGTCGTACAGCTCGCTCTACCGAGGCATGCATGCGTTTCTGACCGCGACTCAGGCCCGGCGCGATCTGATTCTGTTCAAACGCCGTCCGCAGGTCAGAAGCCGCAAGCTTATCGGAGACTATGGGCGGTTCAACTCCCTGGCATCACGAGTCGCCTCCGCATGCGACCTGTTTCTTATCATCGGTCCTCCCGGCACAGGCAAGACATCGTACGGCATGCTGACTACAGTTCAGGAAGAGCTTCACCATCCGGAAAGCAACATCATCAT
>JAIDBM010000074.1 GCA_029056365.1 Muribaculaceae bacterium
GTATTGCACTCCGCTGCCTCCGAATGGTCCGCCCGGGTTCAGGTTCACAAGGAGCACCCATTTCTTGCTTCCGTCGGGCAGGGCGAGTTCGAAAAGGTCGGGGCATTCCCATACACCGTCTTGTGCGGCCACTTTTCCGAAAGCGCTGTTTTTTGTCCAGTTTTTAAGGTCTTTTGATGAAAAGAACAGAATCTCGTGGTCAAGGGCATGGGCCAGAACCATGTTCCATTCTCCTGTATAAGGATTGCGGAACACCTTGGGGTCGCGGGCTTCGGTCTCGAGAGTTATCACGGGGTTGCCCGGATATATATCGTAGGAAATGCCGCCGTCGTGGCTTACGGCGATGCTCTGAGTCTGGCTTGCGGCGGCGGTGGTATACATGGCCACCGTGGCATCGGAGCCGAATCCGGCGGTATTGTCTTTATCGGTGACTGCGCTTCCGCTGAAAATCGAACCCATTGCCTGCGGCTCGATTGCTGCCGGGTGGTGCTTCCAGTGCACGAGGTCTTTCGATGTGGAGTGACCCCAGGTCATGTTCTGCCACTTCGAGCCGAACGGATTCCATTGATAATAAAGATGCCATGTGCCATTATCATGGAACATGCCGTTGGGGTCGTTCATCCATCCCCAGAGAGGAGTGTGGTGGTAGAGCGGACGAAACGCCTCGCGGTTTGAGCTGTCGAATTCCGTAGCTGTGCCTATTGAGTTCCAGCACACATCTTCCTTGGCTTCCCTGACCGAACTGCGGTTCTGCGAAGTAAGCACGTTAAGCATCACTTCGTGTCCGGCATATTGCGACAGGTCGAGCGGCACGTTGTAGTCCACTTTCGATTTGGCCAGGCGTACATAAAATGTTTTCTCAAGCTTGCCGTCCACAATCAGGTTCACTGTGGCATCGTCGACGCTTTCCTGCACCGGAAGAAGGAGCACAGGATTGTCGGAGCTGATTCTGACAAGAGTATTATTGGTGCCGAGATGTTCCACTTTCACGCCATCGGCTGCAAGGGCCGGGAGTGAGGACGCGAGCATTGCTGCGGCTACAGTCGTTAATATTTTATTCATGGCAATCTGTTTATTGTTTTTCGGTTACAAAACTACAGATATTGCGGCGCATATGCTGTAATAAATAGCGCATAATACATAAAAAAACGTGCATGTGCATTGATTTTACAAGTTTTCGCACGCTGGTTTAATAATATTCGCTAACTTTGAACTCAGAATGTAAACCTGATTACTTTGCGATTACTTAACCATGAATCCGAACCGATACCTTACAGCCATATACCATGTGATCACATCGCTGTTGTGTGTGGTTTTGCTGTGCGCGTGTGCGCATGAAAAAAAATACCGTATAGGAGTGTCGCAGTGCTCGTCAGACGACTGGCGTGAAAAAATGAACGACGAGATATTGCGGGAGGCTTTATTCCATGAAGACGCCGAGGTTGAAATCCGGTCGGCCCAGGACTGCAACGAAAAACAGATAGAGGACATAAGATACTTTATCAACAACGGCTTCGATGTCATAGCCGTGGCCCCCAATGAGGCCGATGCCATAACGCCAGTGGTGCGTGAGGCTTATGAAAAAGGAATTCCGGTGGTGCTGTTCGACCGGAACATCAATGGCGATTATTATACCGCCATAATGGGAACCGACAATAAGGAAATTGGCTCGATGGCTGCCAAATATGCAAACATGCTCCTGCGCGACGGCGGACGGATAATAGAACTGTACGGACTGGAGGGCTCGACTCCGGCCGATGACCGTCATAGCGGATTTGCAGAACGGCTGATCGAATATCCGGGCCTGGAGCTGGTCGGATCCGGCGAGGGCCGATGGAATTATGAAACCGCGCTGTCAAAGGCCGATTCGCTGCTGCGGCTGTACCCCGATACGCGTCTGATTTTCGCCCATAACGACCGTATGGCCATTGCCGGCCGTGAAGCCGCGCGGAGGCTGGGCATGGATGTGAAGGTAATAGGTATCGATGCGGCCCCGAATATCGGAATAAAGGCCGTGGCCGACGGCGTGATCGATGCCACGTTTCTTTATCCCACCGAAGGCGACAGACTGATTTCGACCTGTATGGCCATTGTGCACGGCAGGCATTTCGACCGGCACATACTGTTGCCGAGCGCATCGGCTGTCGACAATACGAACGCCGATATTCTGCTTCTGCAAAACAAAGCTCTCAAGGCGGAAAGCGACCGGATACATAAACTCAAGGCACAGGTCGATGATTACTGGGAACGGCATTCAGCCCAGACAACACTGCTTTATGTGGTGGTTTTCTGCGCCGTTTTGCTCGTAGGGGTGATATTTCTTTTGCTCAGGGCATTCTGGCAGCGCAAGCGGCATCAGAACGTGCTTGAGGAAAACAACCGGCTTCTGGCCGAACAGCGCGACATGCAGGTGAAACTCAATTCGTCGCTTGAAGAGGCCACACAGTCGAAACTCAGGTTCTTTACAAGTGTGAGCCACGATTTGCGCACACCGATAACACTTATAGCCGACCCTATACAGCAGCTGGCCGATGCTCCGAACCTCAATGAAGAACAGCGTATGCTCGCACGAATGGCTAATAAGAACGTGCATATTATGAAGCGTATGATAAACCAGATTCTCGATTTCCGGAAAATTGAGAACGGTCTTCTGGAACCTCAGCTCTGCGAAATCGATTTCGCTGCATCGGCGCGTGGCTGGCTGCAGTCGTTCGGAATGGTGGCGTTGAGGCGCCATATAAAGCTTGAGGTAGAGATTCCCGACAAGCCAATGCCTGTGGCAGTGGATTCGGAGATGATCGAGCGGGTGGTGTTCAATCTCATGGCCAACGCTATAAAATATACTCCCGACAACGGTAATATAAAGTTCGCGTGTGAATATACTGCGCAGATGCTTGAGTTCAGCGTTAGGGACTCCGGCATAGGAATCAGCGAGGAGCATAGCGAAAGAGTATTCGACCAGTTTTATCAGGTGGATCCATCGCGTAAAAGCGGCAATGGCATTGGCCTTTCGCTCGTAAAGGCTTTTGTGGAACTGCATAATGGCAATATCAGAGTGGAGAGCGAGCCGGGCCGGGGCAGTTGCTTTACGGTAAGCATCCCCGTGGGCCATGTCGAGGGTGATGGTAGCAATGTGGCAGGAGCGCTGATTGGAGCCGATACCGTAAGCACCGAACTCGACCCGATTGAAAACAGCGTGGCTGCGGATACCGGCGGGAAGCCTCTCGTGCTGGTGATAGAGGACAACAGCGATTTGCTCAAGCTTTTGCGCCAGACACTTTCCGGCGATTATCAGGTTCTGACTGCGGCCAATGGCGCCGATGGTTTGCGAATGGCCATGAAATATGTTCCGGACCTTGTTGTATGCGATGTGATGATGCCTGTGATGGACGGACTGGAATGCCTGAAGCGCTTGAAATCGGAGGTGGCCACCTCGCATATCCCTGTGCTGATGCTGACAGCCTGCGCGCTCGATGAGCAGCGGCTTGCCGGCTATGATTGCGGCGCCGACGGATATATGCCCAAGCCGTTTAACCGCGATATGCTTATCTCACGCTGCCGGAATCTGATAGCAAACCGGAAAAGAGTGTTTGGAGCGGCCGCCGGGCAGGATGCGGTGAAAATAGGAAAGATACAGGAGCCGGCCAAGGTTCAGGCTTCGGAGAATGAACGTCTTACGCCGCAAGGAGCCGATATTGACAACGATTTTTATAATCGCTTCATTGATATTTTCAAGGCCAACATGAGCAACAGTGAACTGAATGTGGAGTTTCTGGCGTCGGAGCTTGGCCTTGGCCGTTCGCAGTTCTACCGCAAGATTAAGGCACTTACAAATTTTTCGCCGGTGGAGCTTATCCGCGACCTCAGACTCAGGCATGCCCGTGTTCTGCTCACCACTACCGATTCGAGTGTGAGCGAGATTGCTTATGAGGTAGGTTTCTCATCGCCGGCCTATTTCAGCAAGTGCTATCGCGAGGCATATGGCCAGACTCCTACCGAGTTGCGCGAGCAGATGGGCAAGTAGGCTATAAAAAAAACGAAGGCTGCATCGAAATCATGATGCGGCCTTCGTTATAATGTTACGTACGGCGTGTTTGTTGTTTGGGATGGTTTGTAACTTTTCCGCACGAAATTAGCTAAACTTCTGTTGGTAAGACTGTAATGCAAATGTATTGTCTATTAAAAAATGTGCAAGGCGACATAAATTACAGATAATGCCCGATTTTTGCTATACTCCGTTTTGCTATGTTGTGTGAAAAAATTGTAACTTTATCACATAATTTGAAAATACAGCCATGAAAAAGAATACAGTGTGTTTTCTGTCGTTTGTGCTTCTTGTGGCGGTGATGCTGTTGTCGTGCTCCGACAGCCACAGACGCTATCGCATAGGCGTGTCGCAGTGCAGTCAGGACGACTGGCGCATGAAGGTGAACGACGAGATACAACGCGAGATGATATTTCACGATGAGGCCACGGTGGAGATTCGCTCGGCCCAGGATAACAATGCCCGGCAGATTGCCGACATCCGCTACTTCATGGACAATGGGTTCGATGCTATAATCGTGGCGCCTAACGAGGCGGATGCCATCACCCCTGTGATAGCCGAGGCATACCGGAAGGGAATTCCGGTTGTGGTGTTCGACCGCGACATCAACGGCGACACCTTCACGGCCAAGATTCAGGTCGACAACGAGGCTATCGGCAGAGAGGCCGCACGCTACGCGCGTGGAATTGTCGGCGGACAATTAAATGTGCTTGAACTGCAGGGTTTGCGCGGTTCTTCGCCTGCTTCGGCCAGACACAGCGGTTTTGCTGATGAGATAGCGGGTCTGTACGGCAGCCGCATTGCGGCATCGGTGCATGCCGACTGGTATGAGCTTGACGCGGAGAAGGCCACCGACAGTCTTTTGCGGCTATACCCTGATGTAAACGCTATTTTTGCGCATAACGACCGCATGGCCATTGGTGCGGCCCGTTCGGCCCGGAAGCAGGGCCGACGCGATATAAAGATAATCGGTATCGATGCCGCGCCGAATCTCGGAATCAGGGCTGTGGCCGATTCGGTGATAGACGCCACTTTCTTTTATCCTACCGAAGGGCATCTGCTTGTCCAGACTGTTATGAAAATTCTTAAAGGCGAGCCGTATGATGCCAGGGTTATGATTCCGGCCCTGCCGGCGGTAGACCGTTCGAATGCATCGATTCTGATGAAGCAGGATTCTGTTCTCAGGGCCGAGACAGCCAACATGCTTCGCATGACCGACAAGGCCAATACCTATTTCAGCAAGTACAGCGCCCGGACAGCCATGCTTATCGTATCGGTGTTGCTGATACTTACATTGTTTGCCTTGCTTTTTGTGCTTTTTCGTTCATCGCGTATACAGAAGCGCAACAGGCTCGTTCTGGCGAGGCAGAACGAGGAACTGAAATGCCAGCGCGACAAGCAGCAGGAGTTATACCGTCGTCTTGATGAGGCGACACAGTCGAAACTTGTGTTTTTTACAAATGTTTCGCATGATTTGCGTACACCTCTTACACTTATTGCCGAGCCTGTGAAGGCTTTGGTGAATTCACCGAATATCAGCGACAACGAGCGAGAGATGCTGCGGATAGCCGACCGGAATGTTACAATACTGCACCGTCTGATCGACCAGATTCTGGATTTCCGTAAGTTTGAAAGCGGTAAAATCGATTTTAATCCCTCGGAGGCCGATCCGGTGGCGCTTGTCGGGCATTGGCTTGAATCGTTCAAAGAGAGTGCATCGAAGCGACATATCGCTCTGAAATTCAATCATGATGCTTCTGCCGGAACGCATACTGCGGCCATTGATGTCGAAAAAATGGAGAGGGTGGTGTACAATCTTGTTTCGAATGCGCTGAGGCATACACGCGATGGCGGCGAGATAACGGTCGATGTGGTTCTTTCCGATGATTGTCTTACACTGAAGGTGGCCGATAATGGCGAAGGGATAATGCCGGATAAACTGCCCCGGATTTTCGACCGGTTCTATCAGGCCGGCGACCATGGATGTGGTTCGGGGATAGGTTTGTCGCTTGTAAAAGCTTTTGTGGAACTTCACGGAGGAAATGTTGCTGTGCAGAGTGAACCCGGATGCGGAACTGTGTTTGAGGTCAGGATTCCGGTGGTTCATATAGGAAAATCGGGCAGAGAGCCGGAGCAGGAGTCGTTATGTGGCGATGACGAGGCCTGCTGTGCGAAATCCGAAGTTTCGTCGGGCAACGGTGCGAGGCCGCTTGTGCTTGTGGTTGACGACAACGCCGATGTGCGCAATCTTCTTGGCCGCATTCTTGGCGAGGAATACGATATCCTGTTCGCTGCCGATGGACGGGAAGGTGTCGAGAAAGCCGTTGCTTATGTTCCGGACCTTGTGTTGTGCGATGTTATGATGCCTGTGATGGATGGCCTGGAATGTTGCCGCCGGATAAAGGACAATATGGTTACATCGCATATACCGGTTCTGATGCTCACGGCGCGTGCGCTCGATGAACAGCGTGTCGAGGGGTACGACAGCGGTGCCGACGCATACATATCCAAGCCGTTCGGGAGTGTGCTGCTTAAGTCGCGCTGCCGTAATCTTCTCGAGAACCGCAAGCGCATAAAAACTACCTCTGCGGCAGAGGAACCAGAGAAGAAATCACTCGATCCGGTTCTGCCGATAGCTACTGCCGATGGCGTGCGAACCGACCTGGACGATGAATTTTACCGCCGTTTTATCAATGCGGTCGGACCCAGACTGTCGGACTCATCGTTGAGTGTGGAGAATCTGGCGGCCGGGGTAGGGCTGAGTCAGTCGCAGCTTAACCGCAAGATAAAGGCGCTTACAGGGCGGACGCCGGTGGAACTGATACGTAACCTTCGCCTGGCCATGGCGCATAAGATGCTGCAGCAGACCGACCGCCCGGTGAATGAGGTTGCCGTAGCCTGCGGATTTACCTCGCATGCATATTTTTCGAAGTGCTACCGCGATGCCTACGGTCAGTCGCCCACGGAGGTTCGGGGCCGATGAGGTTCCGCTGCGCTGTCATGCACCGGATATTATCGAAAATGCACCAATTTTTATTACAACGTATATTTTTAAAAAATTCGGCACGGGTTTTCAAACTTCGTGCATTACATCAAAAATTACATTAGTTGCAAGTATTATTATAATTCATCAGGACAAAGAGTTGTAATTTTGCTTTGGAAATCTCAACCAGGGAAATCACAACAACCTAATCTAACAATAAATGAAATCAACAATTCTTAGTGCTCTGCTGCTGCTTGTGAGTATAGTCACGGCGCAGGCCCAGAACATCACGGTGCATGGCTCGGTATGGAGCTTGTCCGATGATGAACCGCTGATCGGGGCGTCGGTGGCTCCGGCTACCAATCCGACTCAGGGAGTTTCAACCGATTTTGACGGAAACTTTACCATTTCGGTTCCCGCAGGCTCCGAACTCGTGTTCTCTTATGTAGGTTATGTGCCGCGCACAATTGCCGCCGAAGACGGCATGCGGGTGGTGCTGAGCGAAGATGCCGCCGCTCTCGATGAAATAGTGGTGATCGGCTATCAGACAGTGCGCAAGGCCGACCTTACCGGTGCGGTGGCTGTAATGGACATGAAGCAGCCTATCAGCGAGAATTCCGGCTCTGTGATAAATTCAATGCAGGGACGCCTGCCGGGTGTACAGATTACAACCGATGCGGCCCCCGGCGGAGGCGGTGCTATCCGTGTGCGCGGTATGAGTACTGTAAACTCGAACGACCCTCTGTATATAGTCGATGGTATACCTACCGATGAAATCAAGTCGATCAACCCTTCCGACATCGAGAGCATACAGGTGCTTAAGGACGCCGCTTCCGCCTCGATTTACGGTAGCCGCGCGGCAAACGGTGTGGTTATCGTGACCACACGTCAGGGTAAGGGCGACAAAATGCAGGTGACTGTGAACTATGCGGCCTCGATACAGACTGTAGGACGGCGATACGACATGCTGAACGCACAGCAGTGGGGCGAGGCCTATTGGACGGCGGCAAAGAACGTGAACCTTGTGCCCTCGCACTCTCTGTACGGCAACGGAGCCACTCCGCAGCTGGTGCAGTATGTAGGCGGTGACCCCAACTTCCCCACCACCGACACCGACTGGCAGGACCAGGTGTACCACAGTGCCTGGACAAACAACCTTACCGCCAGCGTGAGCAACAGCAGCGACCGTGGCTCGTTCATGTTCTCGGCCAACTATATTAATCAGAACGGCATGATGAAGGAAACTTTCTACCGCCGTTACAGCGCACGTGTGAACTCGAACTATAACTTCAATAAATATGTGATGATAGGCGAGAATCTTATGGTGGCCAACTGGGAAGACCGCGGTTTTACCACTCAGGACGACCGTGGCATTCCGTTCACCGCCATGCGCCAGCACCCGGCGCTGCCCGTACGGGGCCTCGACGGAGCCTGGATGACGCCTATATCGAAGGGTATAAGCGATATATCCAACCCGCTGCAGGACCTTTACAACGGTCGTGACAACAGGAACCAGAGCTGGCGTATACTCGGCAACATGTATCTGGCCGTGATGCCGGTTGACGGACTTACCCTGAAAACCAACCTCGGTATCGAGCATGTGCAGTATTTCAACAAGATTCTCAACCGCAAGGCTACTGAATCGGACAGCAACGGCATGTCGCGTGCATACGGACAGGGCGACACCTGGACATGGAGCAACACGGCCAACTATGTGAAGACATTCAACAACGTGCACAATATCAATGTGCTTTTCGGTGTCGAGGCTATAAAATACACTTTCGAAGACATCAGCGCGGCCCGCAAGGACTATCTGTTCGAAGACGACAACTATATGCAGATCGGATCGGGCGAAGGCGTGCAGACCAACGGCGGCGGAAAACGCCAGTGGGGACTGTTCTCGGTTTTCGGAAAGGCCGACTATAATTATGCCGACCGCTATCTGGCATCGTTCACTCTGCGCCGCGACCAGTCGTCGCGTCTCGACAAAAACCATAACTCGGGAGTGTTCCCTGCCGTGACTGCGGCATGGCGCCCGACACAGGAAGTGTTCTTCCCGCAGAACAAGGTGCTCAACGATATGAAAATCCGTTTCGCCTGGGGCCAGAACGGCAACTCGGCCATCGACAACTGGTATGCTTCATATAGCACCTATGCTCCCAACCTCATAGGCGGATCATACGACCTGTATGGCACAAACAACAGCAGCGTGACCGGTCTGGTTGTGGCCAAGAGCGGAAACACCTCGCTGAAATGGGAAACCACCACACAGACCAATATCGGCGTTGACTTCAGCTTCTTCAACGGTTCGCTCAGCCTCAGTGCCGACTATTACATCAAGAAAACCAAGGACATGCTTACTATTCCGCCGGTGCTTTCTGTTGCCGGTGAAAACGCGGCCATGTATATGAATACCGGCGACATGGACAACCACGGCTGGGAACTTCAGCTCAACTACAACTCGCCCCAGTATGGCGATTTCAGCTGGACAGGCGCTCTCAACATGTCGGCTTACCGTAATAAACTTGTGAGACTGAACAGCAAGGTCAACACTATTGGCGGCGACATCCGCGCAATGGTCGGACAGCCGCTTGGCGTTTACTACGGATATGTGTGCGACGGTATTTTCCAGAATGCCGATCAGGTGAGCAATCACGCACAGCAGACTGGCGCGGCTCCGGGTCGACTGATGTTCCGCGACCTGGATGGCAACGGCGTCATCAACGAGAACGACCGCTGTGTGATCGGCGACCCGAATCCTGATTTCTCGATGGGTCTCAATCTCGATTTCCATTACCGCGATTTCACTCTGAGCACCTTCTTTACCGGCGATTTCGGCTTCGACATTTACAATGCCACCAAGAGTCAGCTCTATCTCATGGGCTACGGCGACGTGAACACTAACCGCAGTGCCGACATACTCAATGCCTGGACTCCTGAAAACACGAACACCGATATTCCGGCGCTGGCGGCTGCCGACGACAACAACGAGCGCCGTATGAGCACCTGGATGGTTGAAGACGGCAGCTATTTCAAGATGAAATATATCAAGCTCGACTATCAGCTGCCTGCCCGTGTTCTTCGTCCGATCGGAGCTACTTCGCTGAACGTATACGCGCAGCTTGAAAATGTGTTCACGGCTACAAAATACAAAGGCCTCGACCCCGAGCTGCCTCTGGGAGAATACGGCGCACGTGTCGACCGTGGTCCGTATCCGCGCAGCCGTGTGATATCTCTGGGTCTGAATATGAAATTCTAATATCGCAAACCTGAAACAACATGAAACTTAACTTTAACAATATAGGCCGCAGGGCCATGATGGCTGTTCTGACCGCAGCTGTTCTCGGCGGCACAAGCGCCTGCGATTCCATGCTCGACATGGAACCAAACGGCGAAATTTCGAACGGACAGATCAACGAGCAGTCGGTCGATGGTCTGATGGCTGCCGCATACGCAGGTCTCCAGGCTCACTATTTCGGCAACAACGAAGCTTTCGCCGGACCGAGCACCAACTGGATTTTCGATGTCCGCTCCGACGATGCCTACAAGGGCGGAGGCGGTCTGAGCATGGAGGCGAACATCCACATGCTGGAGATGAGCAATATACAGAGCGACAATGTGAGCTGTCTGAACAAGTGGCAGAACAACTACTTTGCCATCTCCCGTTGCAACAAGGCTATCTCCACCATAAACGGAGCACAGAATCTCAGCGACCGCGAAAACTATATCGCCCAGCTCAAGACTCTCCGTGCCTATTATTATTTCGACCTTATACGTATATTCGAAAATATTCCGTACTTCACCGAACTCGACGACCCGAACACAGCCAGTCCGTTCGAGTACAGCCGCGACGAGATATTCGGCTTCATAAAGAAGGATCTCGCCGATGCGTATACCGTGTTGCCCGAGAGCCAGGCCGCAGCCGGAGCTGTGAACCGATATGCCGCAGCCGCCATACACGCCAAGGTGTCGGCTTTCACTTCCAGCTGGGACGAGGTAATCGAATATGCCGACTATGTAATAGGCTCCGGAAAATATCAGCTTTACAAGAACTATCTCGATATGTCGAAAATCGAGTTCAACAACAGCTATGAGTCGATATTCGCCCAGCAGTGCTCCACATCGAACGACAATGCCCAGATCAACTGGAGCAACCTGCTCAACACCACTCGCAGCGACGGTGAACTTTTTGGTTCAGGCGACGACTTTTTCCTCGCAAGCCAGAACCTTGTGAACGCTTTCCGTACCGATGCCAACGGTCTGCCTTACCTCGACGGCAGTTTCAACGATGTGCGTGTTACCACCAACTATGCCGGTAACGTCGATCCGCGTCTTGATTTCACTGTAGGCCGTATCGGAATGCCTTTCCGTGGCTACACCTACACAATGGGTTGGTGCCGTGCCTACGACATATATGGCGAGTATTCGGGAAAGAAGGGCCTTATCGACCCCGATTCTCCTGATATGGTACAGGGCTTCCCCTGGGGTGCCAGCGGTTTGAATTTCAATTTCATACGTTATGCCGACATTCTGTTGCTCAAGGCCGAGGCACTGATAGAGAAGGGAACCTCGCTTGACGATGCCCGCAATCTTATCAACGAGGTCAGGGCAAAGGCGGCCCGGTCGGTCGATCCGGCTTATACACCGGTAGACTGCAATCCGTCGATGGCAAGCTACAAGGTAGGACAGTATCCGGCCAGCGGATGGACTCAGGATTACGCCCGCCGTGCCGTGCGGATGGAACGCCGTCTGGAACTCGCCATGGAAGGCCACCGCTGGTTCGACCTCGTGCGCTGGGGTGTGGCTGTAGAGACCATGAACGAATATTACCGCAGCGAGTCGGAAATCCGCAGTTATCTCGCACCTGCATCGATGAGTGCCGACGAGACATTCTTCCCGATTCCGTTGGCCGAGGTCGAGAACTCAGGCGGACTGTATGAAAAGAAATAAGAACCGACTCTAAAACCGTAAAAACAATGAAAAAGAATAGATTTCTTCCAATTATAGTGGCCATGTCGGCCGCATTCGGATTCGGCTCCTGTTCAAGTGTCGAATTGCCCGAAGCTCCTTATTCGGCCGGGGTAGAGTCGTTGACCTCGCAGGTAAACGGACGGCAGGTGACACTCAGCTGGACTCTTCCGGAGAGCAGTGACATAGTTGGCGTGCAGATTCTTCGCAACGGCGAGCTTGTGGCCACGCTCGACGGTCCGGCCACAAGCTATGTGGTGAAACGTGCCACTCCGGGCATGAATGTGGCCTATACCGTGAAGGTGATTTATGCCAACGACCGTGTGTCGGAAGGCTCTACAACCCGATTCGACATTATATCGAACGAGAAAATAGTGATGCTTCTTGCCTGTGACCGCAATGAACTCACCGACGACGATGAAATCGCTGCCGCCGACTGGCTCGAGGAAGCATATGGCTCGGACTGCGAATTCATGAACATCGCCGATGCCACTTCAATCGATCCTGCCGCATATCCGGTGGTATGGATACATATCGACCGCATCGGTCTGGCCTCCGGATGGAGAAACCTGCCGGGAGCGCTGGTGAGCGACAAAGCGCTTGAAGTAATGAACAACTATATAGCCGCCGGCGGAAATGTGCTTCTGACCAAATTCGCCACTCAGCTTACTGTGCCTTACGGTTATCTCGCTGCGGAATACGCTCCGAATATTTTCGGAAGCGGCGAAGGAGGCCGTGGCGATGACATCTGGACCATCAACGCAAATATCGGTCTGAAATACGACCACCGTAACGATGTGTTCTTCAAAGGTCTGACAACAAGCGACCAGTATAACCACCAGACATTCCCGCTTGAGGGTCCGGGCTGGCGCGAAGACCACAACTGCTGCTGGGACCTTAACGCATACCGTTATACCGCCGAGGGCGACAACACCGTGGAGATGTTCCAGAATCAGAACCATTGCGATATAGTGGCCACATGGGGTCATGTGGTGGACTATGCTGTGGCAGGCATGCTCAGCTTCCCGTCGACCGACACCCGCGCAGGCCGTTGCGTGGCCATCGGACTGGCCGCCTATGAATTCAATCAGGAAGGCGGCAATGAGTACCAGGCCAATATCAATCGTCTGACGCGTAACTGCATCGATTATCTTAACGAATAATAACCGGCTCTAATACAAGTAAACAAAATATTACGCGTGAAGATGCCGCTGTTACAGGCGGCATCTTCCGCAAAATGGAACACGCACTCAGTATGAAAACTATTCTATCAGTAATAACAGCATTGAGCATTGCGCTTTGCCTGAATGTGGCCAGAGCCAACGAAAGAGTGGCTATGCTTATTCCGGCGCCGTGGGTGGGGTATCTGGAGTACCCCAACGAGGGCGCGGCAGGCTGGCTCTTTCTTTCCCAGCACGATACAGGGGAATACAATGTGAATCCCGGACTTGCTAAGCCCTACAGCACAAACGGCATAGAGCATTTCAATGTAATAACACCTGAAAACTTCAGGGAACGCCTCTCGACGGAATACTTCGATGTGGTATGGATTAACATACACCGTTTTTTCAACAATGAAAGCGGGCAGGCTGTGCGCGAAATTTTCAGTCAGGAGGTATACGAACGGCTCAAAGAATTTCTGGCCGATGGCGGCAATGTGATTCTTACCAAGCAGGCTACCCAGCTGATAAGCGAAATCAGCGATGTTCCGGCACCGAATGTGTTCGATTCGGGTGAAGGACGTTGGGACAATTCGGTGTTTTATCTCAATGCCGGAATCTGTCGCGACAAGGAGGCGGACTATAATAACGTGATTTCGGCCGACGGTTCCGAGTTCCGCGACTATAACGATATTTTTATTTTCAGAGACCTCGACAAAGAATTCATTACAGAAGACGCCTACACTTACAAGGCCATACCTGTACAGGGTTCGAAAGTGGGCACGACTTTCAAATCCGACCATAATTCTTTGTGGGACTTGAACAAACTCGGACTTGATGGCGTGGCTGAGGGCCGCAATCTGAACGAAAAATTCGAAAACCTCTATAACTGCACGGTCATCGGCACATGGGGGCAGGTGGTTGCAGGCGATATAGCCGGTATGGTTCTGTTCCGTACCGGAGCTGAAAGCCGGGCGGCAACCGACCATAATCTCGAACCTTTCGAGCAACAGGGCGCGATTCTGTGCTACGGACTCGGCGGAGGTGTGTTCGCTCCGAGATTCGACACCGATGCAGAAGAAAACAACTATAACTATAATTTCCGCCGGCTTATAGCCAATTCGCTTAATTTCATGGCAAAGAAGGTAAATGGCGAAGATCCCGTGATTACTTCTGCCGATGAAATTATCAGCGATGTCGATGGCGAGACAGAGTATTATAATCTGCATGGCCAGAAGGTGTCGGGCGAGAATCCCGGCAGTGGTGTATATATATGCCGCAGTGGCAACAAAATAATAAAGAAAGTTATAAAATGAACGCAAAACAAATATTGACTGCCGCCGTGATGGCATCGGCCTTCAGTGCCGGTGCGAATGTGGTTGCGCATTTCCCGATGGATATCAGCGGGGGACGGATCAGTGAGACTGTGAGCGGCGACAGATTTGAGGTCGAGGGGCATTTCGCTCCCGAGTCGGTGGCCGGAGCAGTGGGCGATGCCATGCGCTTCGACGGCTATACTTCAAAGGTGAATGCCCGCATCGGAAATGTAATTGCCGATGCTTCGCAGGCAACCATATCGCTTTGGGTTGCAGTTCCGTCTTATCCGATAGTGCGGATCGACGAGCAGACAAACGTAAAGGTGACTATCGCAAGCTGCCTCGATGAATCCGCAAGGAACGGCTTCGGCTTTTTCCTCGGCTTTGACGGCAAGTACAGTTTCCGCACCTATGTGGGCGGATGGCCGGTTGATATAAACGTGGATGAACCCTTGCCCACTTACCAGTGGTGTAACCTGGTGGCTGTGGTCTATGCCGATGCCGGTGTGGTGAAACTATACAACAATGGAGAGCTGGTGGGGCAGAGCCGTTGCACCGGCAACTATTCGTTGAAGGCGGCCGACTTTGTAATGGGCCAGGGGCCGACCGACAATTACATGGGTCCGTTCCAGCTTATGGCCTACAACGGTCTGATTGATGACATCCGGGTAATGGACAATGCATTGAGCGAATCGGATATAAAATCGGCCAAGGCGGAGAATCCGGCAAATCTGGATATTCCGGAGAGCCGTTTCGCCAACGACATTCTGCGCCCGCGCTTTCACGGTATGCCTGCCGCAGCCTGGACCAACGAGTGCCACGGCATGACCTGGGCCGACGGACGTTTTCATCTGTTCTTCCAGAAAAATGCCGATGGCCCGTATATGGCGCGTCTGCACTGGGGTCATATAAGCAGTGAAAACCTCTACGACTGGCGTGAAGAGAAAATAGCCATAGCTCCCGGAGCTCCTTACGATATAAAAGGCTGCTGGAGCGGCTGTGTGTTCACCGATTCGGAAATAAACGGCGGCAAACCCACTGCCATTTATACTGCAGTGGATTATGCCAGAGCAAGCATTGCCATGGCCACTCCCGACGATGCCGCGCTGCTCAACTGGTCGAAGTACGACCGCAACCCTATAATAGCAAACCGGCCTGACGGCCTGAGCGATGACTTCCGCGACCCCTATTTCTTCCGTCATAACGGTAACGCATACATCATCGTAGGTTCTTCGAAGAATGGTGTCGGCACAACTACCCTCCACCGCTACTATCCGGCAAGCAACACCTGGTCGAACAACGGTGACCTGTTCTTCACCGGCAGAAATGCCGCCCAGGCCGGACGTTTCTGGGAGATGCCCACGGTGACACCGATGGAAAACGGACAATGGCTTTTCACCGCCACCCCGCTGGAGACATCGACAGGAGTGCGTACGCTCTACTGGACCGGTTCGATTGATGCGGACGGACATTTCCAGCCGGCGTCGAATTTCACTACTCCCAAACAGGTTGAGCTTATAAGCCGCGATGGATTCGGTTTGCTTTCGCCTACTATATACCAGCATGAGGGCAAGACCATAGCGCTCGGCATTGTGCCTGATAAGCTTGGCAGTGAGGATAACTGGAACCTCGGTTGGGCACACTGCTATTCGCTTCCGCGTGAATGGCGTCTGAACGACAAGGGCGAACTGCTGCAGAAGCCCTACGAAGGCCTTGCCGGAATGAGAGGCGCTACTACGTTCTCGCGCAGAAATTTCGACTTGAACGGTTCGGTCGATCTTTCGCCTGTAAGCGGACGGCGCATAGAGCTACTGGGTGAATTCGAAGTAGGCAGCACTCCGTTCGGATTTCGGGTGTTCAAGAATGCAAAGGCTTCGGCTACAATTCTTTATAATCCGAATACCGGACAGCTGACTTGCGATTTCAGCCGCCTTGCACGTCTGATAAACGACGGCGGTGTGTATAACGGTGTGTATACCTGCTCGCTGCCGGAATTTCTGCGCGGCGGAAGCATAATGAAGCTGAATGTGTTCGTCGACCATTCGATTGTGGACATATTCGTGAACGACAGCTGGGCTACATCAATACGTATTTTTGCTACTGACACTGATGCCGATGGTGCCGAAGTGTACAGTGTGGGCGGAGATGTAAAGGTTCGCAGTCTTGACGCATGGAATCTCGATGGATGGAGTTTCGGCGGTATTGGTGATGTTGCAGGCAATGATAAAACTATTGAATTCGGCATCGAGGGCGACCGGATCTGTTTTTCCTCTCCCCTGGCCGATGATGCCCAGATTGGTATATTCGACATCCAGGGCCGTATGGTGTATTCGCGCAGCCTGCCTGCCGGCACCGAAAGTGTGTCGACAGAACTCGACGGCCATTATGTGGTGAGTGTTCTTTGCTGCGGCAAACGGGAGAACCGTACCGTACGGTTCGGGAAGTGATAAGATAAAAAGATAAAAAAGGTTTGTAATATGTTTTCCGGCCTGGCTGCGTGCTTCTTTTCGCAGCCAGGCTATTTTTTTGCAAGGATATATGAAATTTCCGTCATTGTATCGTCTGTTATATCAGTTGCAACATTTATGATAATGCAAAGGATTGAATACAAGTAATTTTGCTGTGTGAAATAAAAATTGTAAAACCATTTGAAACATTGTCACAACATGAAAAACCTATTACTCCATCGTATCGGAGCAGCAGCACTCGCTCTTACAGCTGTTGTAGCCGCTAATGCAGAAGGAACACGTACAGCCATGCTCATTGGAGGCACCGGCATCGACAACCTCAACTCGCAGGAGGCAGCTGCCGCCAACTATATGAAAAACGAGGTGGGTGGCGATATCATCACCACATCGGACCTCAATAAAATCGATGCATCGGTCTACGACTGTATCTGGATTCATATCGACCGTGTGAACATCACCAAGGGTTGGGAGAATCTGCCCGACGGCTTCAGTTCACCGACATTGTCCAGCGCCCTGAAGCAGTATGTTGCCGATGGCGGCAATCTGTATCTGAGCAAATATGCCACACAGCTGCTTGTGCCTATGGAGCGCATCGAGGGAACATATGCCCCCGGCATAGTTACTGAAAACGGCGAAGGCGGCGAAGGAACCGATGTATGGACCATCAACGCGCATCTGGGTTACTGGAAGGGTTACCTCGCCCCGGAGGAAGATCGTGATGTAACTCAGGTATACGACCGTCGCAACCACAAGATTTATAATGATTTGAGCGTATGGCCCGCTCATTGCGGCCTTGGCTTCAGTGAATTCGAAACCGATACTTACCCCATGGAGGGTACCGGCGACGGTTCGGCCATGCACCGCGAGGACCATAACTGTATGTGGGACCTGAACTCATATCAATACACCGCCGAGGGCCGCAATACCATGGAGATGTTCGAGGCTCAGACAAACTCGGTGGTAATCGGCACATGGGGTCATGTGGTGGACTTCGCGGTGGCCGGTGTAGTAGAATTCCTTCCCGAAGCCGAGGGTAAAGGAACTGTAATCGCCAATGGTCTGGCTGCCTGCGAATGGGCTCCCCGCAGCGGTGTGAACAAGTTCCACAACAACCTTGAGAAGATGACATCGAACGTACTCAATTATCTGAGCGGACACGGTTCAAGCTCGGTATCAGGTGTCGAAGTAGCCGAGCCTGCCGCAGAGGCTGTATATTATAATCTTCAGGGTGTGCGTGTAGCTCAGCCGACCGAAGGTCTGTATATCAAGGTTGAAGGCCGCAAGGCAACAAAAGTTGTTCTCTGACAAACGAAATAAAATAAACGGATACAAACGTTTGGTTCTTTAAGTGAAAAAGCGTTCTGCCTTCTTCCGGCGGAACGCTTTTTTCATAGCTTCGCTCAATCGTGCAGTTTGCGTTTGATAAAGAACTTTCTTGTTGCGATGGCAATCAGAATTGTGCCTGTAATCTGGCTGGCCGCTGTGAACCAGAAAGCCCATCCGTAGCCGCAGTATTCGGTAAGGACTCCGCCTGCAAGCATGCCCAGACCCATGCCGAGGTCCCATGAGGTAAGAATTGATGAATTGGCAGTTCCGCGCTGGTCGTTGCGGGCAACGCAGATGAACATGTTCAGAAAGGCCGGATACATGCGGCCGTTGCCCAGACCTATGAGAATGGCCGAAGTGTAGAAGGCCCATTGGGTTTCCAGCAAAGCGAAAAGTGTGTAGCCAACCGCGCTTATCAAGGCGCCCTGCAATGCGTTTTGCGTGAGTCTGCCCCGTGCCAGCGACTTCACGCCCACCATCCGCGATGCGAACAGTCCGCAGCTTAGCAGCATGAAGAATGTTCCGGTGCCTTCGGTTATGCCCAGCACTTCTTTTGCATATATGGCCACATAATTGGCCATCACTCCCCAGCACATGGCAAATAGCAGTATGTTCACGGCCATGAGCCAGCCGCGGCTGAGAAAGAAGCGGTCGAGGCTCAGTGTGGTGTCGCGTATCACCTTTTCGCGTTTTGGCGGCTTTACGCTTGATGCGCTGACAAAGCCTAAAAACGCCACTGCAAGCGAAATCCAGAACAGCAGCTGAAAACTGCCCGATGCGCCATAGACCCATATCGCCACAGTCGGAGCTACCGCCATTGCGAGATTGTTGCTCAGGCCGTAATAGCCCACACCTTCGTTTCGACGGCTGCTCGGCACAACATCGATGGCCACTGTGCTGTTGGCTACGGTGGCGGCTCCGAAGGGCAGGCCGTGCAGTGTGCGCACTATGCCGAACATAAGCAGGGTTCCGGCTCCGATGTAGCCTGTGAAAAGAATGAAGAAGAAGAAAAAGCAGGTAACGAGCACACGCTTGCGGTCGAACGCATCCACTACATAACCGCTGAATGGCCTTACAATCAGTGCTGCCACTATATACCCCGACAGAACATATCCTATCATGGCCTTGTCGGCCGAGAATTCCTCGTCGAGATACAGCGGCAGCAGGGGAGTAAGCAGATAAAATGAAAAAAACAGCAGGAAGTTGCTGATCATCACCTGAATGTAATTGCGGTTCCATAACCGCTCTCTGGCAATCTTTTCCATACACTATATTTTGGTATGCAAAGGTACGGAAAAGTTTTCAATCGGCCTATGTGGCCGTTGTGATTCATGTGCGATGTCATTTTTTGTGGGAAGCGGTCATGAACGCCGTATATCTTAGACACAGTTCCCCAATAAAGAGTATCTGCAACTTTATTGCAAAGAACGCTTTGAGAATATCCCCAAGGCAATGACGTAGTATTTGACTAAAAC
>JAIDBM010000075.1 GCA_029056365.1 Muribaculaceae bacterium
ACAAAACACTGAATCAGGCAGATTGTTCGCCGGCGAAGAGCACTGATTTTGCAGACAGATATAATTTTCGTAACTTTGCGAGGTAAAAACAATCAGAATTATATCATACTTACAATGTTGAAAAATTATGCTTTAGCGGCTCTCGGAATTCTGTGCGCCGCATTGTCGGTCCGAGCCGATGAGGTGGATGCCGACGGACGCCCGGTGATGTACATCCGTGGCGAGATGACAGAATCGTGGGGCTGCCGGGAACAGTACCGCATGACACGTCAGGGCGATGTCTACTCCATTACACTTCCATCGCTTCACGGAGAGTTCAAGCTGTCGTCGTCGGAATGGAAATACAATTATGGCGCTGCCACTTCGCAGATATTCGAAATCGAGGATGCGGTTACTTTCGAGGGGACTTCAGACGGTGGAAACCTCAAGGCCTGTAATCTCAAGGATGTGACCATACGTTTCGAGGCCGGGCCTGAGTTCCATGCGCGTAATTATATCTATATAAGTGCCAACGGACACGATGCTCCTTCGAAACCGGCGGCAAGCGGAGTGTCGGGAACCCTTCCGGTATTATATATTAATGTGTATGAAGAAGACGGAGAGACATACAACAACGAAATCACCGACCGCAACCTCGGGCACAAGAATTACTTCGCCGGCAAATACTGGCTCGACACAAACGGCTGCGAATGGCTTGAGGCTTTGGGCGCGACATCCATAGGGTCGGAGGATGCTCCTCTCGATCTTCAGATCAAGGCCCGTGGCAATTTTACCCGCAAGGGATTTTCAAAAAAGCCGTTCAAGCTCAAACTCGACAAAAAACAGAGTCTGCTCGGCTTGAGCAAGAGCAAGCATTTTGCCATTCTGGCCCATGCCGACGACACATTCGGCTATCTGCGTAATTTCACCGGCTTCAATCTCGGTCGACGCATAGGTCTGCCGTGGACTCCGTGGCAACAGCCGGTGGAGGTGGTAATCAACGGCGATTATCGCGGTCTTTATTTCCTTACCGAAAGCATACGTGTAGATGCCGACAGAGTGAATATCACCGAACTCGACGACCTGGAATCGGACGGTTCGCTGATATCCGGCGGCTATATAGTGGAACTCGACAATTATGACGAGGATAACCAGATACGGATGGATGAAAAATTCTGTGCCGGCGAATTGCACGACATGCTGCGGGTGACGTGGGATACGCCGGAAGAGTATTCCGACCTTCAGAAGCGTTTCATAACCGAGCAGTTTACTGCCATGAACGACTTCGTAGGGGCTAACTCCGACCAGCTGTGGAGCTATATCGACATCGATGACGCCGCCCGTTATTATCTCGTGGAGGAAATAATATCGCATGTAGAGGCTTATCATGGTTCGACTTATCTTTTCCGCGACCGTGGCGAGGGCCAGAAGTGGCATTATTCGCCGCTGTGGGACTGTGGCAACGCATTCAACGGCAACACCGGCAAATTCATATATGATGATTCTTCATATGGCATGACGTGGATTGCATCGATGCGCTGCAACGATAAATTCAACCGTAAGGTTATGGATACCTGGGCATGGTTCATGACCAGCTGTTATGACGGAGTCATCGAAGATATCGATGAGTATGCCGCTCGTATTTCCGAAGCGGCCAAGGCTGACCGCCGCCGCTGGGCCAATGAACCGAAACCCGATGGCGATGATACATTTCCGGTGGTCGACAACAGCGACATGCAGGGAGCGCGCAACCGCGCCGTGAATCATCTCAATGGCAAAATCGACTGGCTCAGACAGCAGTTCGGCGATTACACCGCCATGGGCATTGTAGCGGAGCCGGCCCGCGACAACACTGCCGCTGCCGAACTGCCCGAATATGCCCGGCCCTATGACCCCAGTTCGGTTGCCGAACTTGTAGAGAGCGGATTCGACCTTTCGGGTGCGGTGTTCTATAATCTTCAGGGCATGCGGGTGCCGGAACCTGTGCACGGCGAAATATACATCGCCGTAAGCGGCGACAAGGCCAGAAGAATAGTGTATTGACCGGAGGCTATAGCCATGCGCTGACCCGTTCGCGGATCGCAGCCGACTCGCCGAGCATTTTCACCAGCTCGCACATCGACCGCTTGTGATAGCTGTCGGAGAGAGTATGCACGCAACCTGTCATTTCATTCATGGGCACATCGAGCGGAATTGCTTTGACACCATGGATGTTATGGCAGGTTGCTTCTGCAAGTACAGTGGCCATATTGCTTCCGGCCACAAGCTTGAGCAGAATGTTGACCTCGTTGAGTTCGGTGCGGACACGGAATTTAAGACTGCGGAAATCCGAAATCACCGCATCGAAATGATTGCGGGCCTGCAAACCTTTCGATGGCAGTGCGAGGTCGTAGCGGCTCAGTTCTTCCAGACTCACTTTGCTGCTCGATGCAAGGGGATGAAACTCGTTGACTATAACCGACAGATAGTTCTGGAACAATATGTGGGTGTCGATGCCTTCGAGTTTCTGCGGAGGCCTGAACGCAAGCACGAAATCAACCTCGTGGTTGCGCAGCATGTCCATCAGCTCGGCCACGGGCCGGTATACGATGTTCAGTTTTACACCCGGATAAAGTTTCATGAAATCGAGCAGGGTTTCGGTGAGAATCGGACTGAAAGAGTAGGTTACACCTATGTTCAGTGTGCCGGTCATCAGTTTCTGAAGGTCGGTCATGCGGTCGATGCACAGCATGGCCTCGTGAAGTGTGCGCCGGGCGCATGGCAGAAGTTCCGTTCCGGCTTCGGTGAGTTGCACGCCATGGCTGTCGCGCATGAACAGCGGAGCACCGATTTCCTGTTCGAGCTGCCTTATCTGCTGCGACAAGGTGCTTTGGGTAATCGACAGAGTGCGTGCGGCCTCGGAGAAGTTCAAGGTTTCGGCGGCCTTCACGAAATAGCGTAATTGACGTAGTTCCATTTATCTTGTTGCCTGGAATGAGATTTTTTTCAGCATGAAAATCGGTATAGTGGCGCCGGTTACCATACCCAGCAGTATGAACAGGCATGTGATGCCATTGCTGGCGAAAAGGTAGAAGTAATGGTTGAATTCACCTGCGCTGCCGTGATACATACACATTACCAGTCCGCCGAATGTCTTGTAGGCGTAGATTCCCGGTATCATGGGCAGGAGCGAGGGAAACAGGCATGTTTCGGCCGGCATTTTGGCCAGTGGCGACAGCAGCACGGCGAGTACGCCTATGAGCAGTGAGGCCAGTGTGGTGGCTATTACAATGTGCAGGCCCAGAACCGATTCGTTCATCATCAGGAAGCGCGACGAATGGCCTATGGCGGCGATGAGCGCACAGTATAGATAGGCCCTGCGGGGCGGATTGCTTATCGAGGCAAATCCGATTGCCGCTATGGCGGCGAAAAAGGCGTCTTGCAGATATTCGTATAGCATGTCAGAACATTCCTAAGTTCATTGTGAGCAGTCCGGCGCACAGTCCGGCCGAAAGGCAGCATGTGAGTATCACGGCGTGGATGAACCGGCTGAACGAGCATATGTAATGACCCGCAAGCATGTCGCTGAACGAATTCAGAAACGGTATTCCGGGCACAAGATACAGCACGCTTGTTGCCACGGCGATTTCAGGAGTATGGCCCAGCCCGAACAGTCCGGCGCCTGCCCCGAGCACAGCCGAAATAAAGGCGCATAGTATGAATGTGACCCGCAGGTCGGCTCTGCGCCTGAGCATAAGCTGTTTCACGTACATGCCGCACAGTGTGGCCAGAAATACAACAGACATTGCCGGCCAGTCGCCGCCGAAAAGCCTGCAGAACGATGCGTTGGCGAGCGAGGCGAGAAGCAATACGGTGTTCGCGTTTTCAGCTTTCGAGGCGGTAATCGCGCTGAAGCGTTTTCGGGCCTCGTTGAAGTCGATGCGGCCGTCGGCCACTTCCCAGCTGAGACTGCTGAGCCTTGAATTTATGTCGAAGCTGATGCCGTTGCAGCCTGTGGCTGTGATGTATGTGAAGCTCTGGCTGTGGTCGAGCGAGTTAACCGTCATGTGTATATGTCGTGGCAGAATGGTCATTACAGCCTGGCAATTCCATGCCCGGGCCATACGTCCGACATTATGTTCCAGGCGTATGCATGTGGAGCCGCAGCCGAGAAGCCACGATGCGTAGTCCGACAGAAACAGGCTTATCTCCTTCAGCGCCGATGGCGCCTCGCAGGGCTGGTCGGTGGCGGCTATTTCCACGGTCTGTAGCCGTTCAGCCATCGTATTCATCCGAGTAGTCTTTCGCTGTAACGTTTCGGTCGCCCGGGAGGAAGAATTCCTCTCTTTCGCTGCCTATTTCAAAAAATTTCACTCCCGGCGTTGCTTTGCCGGCATGAGCACTGTTTTTGCGATGCAGGCGGCTGTTTGCGTATATGAAAGTACGAACCATAACAAGCGCGACCATGGTGGCGGCAACCACACACCAAGCCAAAAGGGGTATGTCAAGACAAATCATAATTGCGTGAATTTTGAATTTCTTTGCAAAGTAAACAATTTGCAGTGGCAAAAAGACGTGTCCGGACTATGTTTTTTTCGATAGCGGCTATCGGTTTTACCGTCGGACTGTTTTGCGCGTCGCGTCGATTTTCAGCAGAATGAACAGCAATATGGTGAAACCCCACAGCGACGAGCCTCCGTAGCTGAAGAAAGGCAGAGGTATGCCTATCACAGGGCACAGGCCAATCACCATTCCGATGTTTATACAGAAGTGGAATATAAGATACGAGGCCACACAATAGGCGTATACACGTCCGAAGGTTGTGGGCTGACGTTCGGCCAGAGATATGATGCGCAATATCAGAATCAGAAACATCAGAGTCACGGCCATGGCTCCCACGAAGCCTTCTTCCTCTCCTATGGTGCAGAATATGAAGTCGGTGTGCTGTTCGGGCACATATTTCAGTTTTGTCTGGGTGCCGTTTAGAAACCCTTTTCCCCAGAATCCCCCCGAACCGATGGCGATTTTCGACTGGTTTACGTTGTATCCCGCGCCCCGCAGGTCTTCCACTATGCCCATTGCCACAAGCACTCGTTTCTGCTGATGTGGCTGAAGGTAATTGAACGCCACGTTCACAGAAAACATAAATCCGATAGCCAGCAGGCCTGTGGCAGTGGCTATGAACAGTTTGCGACGGCGAAGCCGAATGGCCTCGAATGCGATATAGAGGCATGCCGCCACAATAGTGCCGAGTATCACCGGCATTCCCGGCAGTTCCACACCGCATATGGCAGTCACGGCGAGTATGATGGCGATTGCGGCGAAGCCAAGCACCAGATTGCGTGTAACCACAAGATGCTTGTCGTATATGAAGCTCATTGCAATGAGTATGAGCGCTATCATCACCATTATTGCGAATTCGCCCGATGGAATTCCCAGAACCATCGATTCGGTGAATTTCACCGCCACTACGAAAATGACTACCGAGAATAATGCCGCGAACAGAACCAGTCCGCTCATGCCCTCGCGGTAGAGCACAAAGAACAGTGCCAGGAACGTAAGGGCCGAACCTGTTTCGTTCTGGGCCAGAATGAGCACTATGGGCAGTATTATTATAAGCAGGGCCCTGACGTAGTTCGAGAATTTGGCATTGAGCACGAAGTGGTATCCGCTGAATAGTTTCGCCAGCGCGAGCGCGGTGGCGAATTTGGCGAATTCGGCTGGCTGCAGACTCATGGACCCGAACGAGATCCACGATTTCGAGCCTTTTATGTCGTGTGCCACAAGCGGCGTTATAAGCAGCAGTATCAGCACTGCCACATATATTGGAAACGCATAGGTTTCATACATGCGCCCGTCGATGAGCAATATCACCAGACCGAGCAGAAACGACAGTCCGATCCATCTCACCTGTTTGCCGGAGAACTCATCGGCCGAGAACATGTTGGCCTGGTCGAAATCATAGCTGGCGGCATATATGCTCACCACGCCGGCAGCCACCATCAGCAGATAGAGCAGTACGGTGATCCAGTCGATGTTGCGCAGAATCGAAGCGCCGCTGTTTCTTTGCTGTATCATTTGTCGTTGTCGGTTTTGGTTGGTTGTTCGTTGTGGTCCAGCGTACGGGCAATTGTTTCGGCAAGTCCGGAGGCGAATTTCTGAGTGCTCAGCGATGCCCGCGGACGGCTTGTTCTGACGGTGTCGGCTTTTGTAGTATTTTTGTCAGACGAGCCTTTGGATTTGTTTTTCGCGGAGTCGGCTTTCTGCTTGGTTTTGTTTTCTTTTTTCTTGGGCGGATCGTAATACAGGCTCATGTTCATCATCTGCGCTTCCATGCCTTTGCGTTCCGGCGCGATGTTACCGTTGAGATATTTTTCCATCACCAGCGAGCCTATGGGCACACCGAATGTTGCACCCCAGCCGCCAGTCTCGATGTAGGCCGCCACAGCTATCCGTGGTTCTTTATAAGGTGCGAAACCCATGAATGCCGAGTGGTCTTTGCC
>JAIDBM010000076.1 GCA_029056365.1 Muribaculaceae bacterium
TCGTTTGAAGAAGTTGGCAGCGTGCTTGAAGTCGGCGACGGCGTAGCCCATGTCTACGGTCTCGACAACGTGTGCGCTAACGAGTTGGTTGAATTCGAAAACGGCGTCAAAGGCGTTGCTCTCAACCTTGAAGAAAGTAACGTAGGCGTGATTCTGCTCAACAATGTCAACAAGGTTGCCGAGGGCATGAAAGTGCGCCGTACCGGAGAGATAGCCTCTATTCCTGTGGGCGAAGGTCTGCTCGGCCGTGTTATCAACATTCTTGGTGAGCCTATCGATGGCCGCGGCCCGGTGAGCGGCAAGCTCATAAACCTGCCTCTGGAGCGTAAGGCTCCGGGCGTTATTTACCGCCAGCCTGTGAACCAGCCGCTCCAGACCGGTATCAAGGCGGTGGACTCCATGGTGCCTATCGGTCGCGGACAGCGTGAGCTTATCATCGGCGACCGCCAGATAGGCAAGACTGCCATTGCCATCGACACCATAATCAACCAGCGCTCGAATTTCGAGGCCGGCAAGCCGGTTTACTGTATCTATGTGGCCATCGGACAGAAAGCATCGTCGGTAGCCGCCACAGTGGAGACTCTCCGCAAATACGGAGCAATGGATTACACCGTTGTGGTGGCTGCGACTGCATCCGACTCAGCTTCGATGCGCTACTATTCGCCTTTTGCCGGCGTGGCAATCGGCGAGTATTTCCGCGATACCGGTCGTGACGCGCTGATTGTGTACGACGATTTGTCGAAGCAGGCTGTTGCGTATCGCGAGATTTCGCTTATTCTTAAGCGCCCCTCGGGCCGCGAGGCATATCCGGGCGACATCTTCTACCTGCACAGCCGCTTGCTTGAGCGTGCTGCCAAGATAATCGACAACCAGCAGGTGGCAGAGAGCATGAACGACCTTCCCGAGGTGCTCAAACCCATGGTGAAGGGCGGCGGCTCGCTTACCGCGCTCCCTATTATCGAAACTCAGGCCGGTGACGTTTCGGCATACATTCCTACGAATGTGATTTCGATTACCGACGGACAGATATTCCTTGAAACGGCATTGTTCAACCGTGGTATCCGTCCGGCAATCAATGTGGGCATCTCGGTGTCGCGTGTAGGCGGCAATGCCCAGATCAAGTCGATGAAGAAGGTTGCCGGTACGCTGAAAATCGACCAGGCCCAGTTCCGCGAACTGGAGTCGTTTACAAAATTCGGCGGCGATATCGACCCCGTTACAGCGCGTGTAATCGACAAAGGCCGTAAGAACGAACGCCTTCTGATTCAGCCGCAGTACCATCCGGTGGAAGTGGCCGACCAGGTGGCTGAAATATACTGCGGTGTAAACGGTCTTCTTGAAAACGTGCCTCTCGACAAGGTGGCTGAATTCGAGAAGCAATATCTGCAGTTGCTTCACGCACGTTGTCCGGAGGTGCTCGATGAGGTACGTGCCGGAAAACTCACCGATGAAGTTACAAAGAAACTTACTGAAGCCGCCAACGAAATCGCGGGTCAGTTCTAAATCCTATCCTAACAACAATATAACTCAAGCTATAAACACCGCACAGGCAGCATGGCAACACTCAAAGAACTGAAAGGCCGCATCGGCTCGGTATCTTCGTCGGAGAAAATCACCGGCGCCATGAAGATGATTTCTTCGGCCAAGATGCACAAGGCAGAAGGTGCCCTCAGGCGTCTGGTGCCTTTCCGCACCCAGATCGAAACAATCATCGGCAATATAATCGGAGCTGACGCAGACTTCACATCGCCGCTCACCGTGGCTCGTCCGGTAAACCGCATGGCTGTGGTGATACTCGGCAGCGATGACGGCCTCTGCGGTGCCTATAACATAAATCTTGCGAAATTCCTCAGGGAGCATATCGCCGGTTTGCGCGAGCGCTTCGGCATGAATCTTGAAATCGAGATTCATGCGGTGGGAAAGAAAATGAGGAAGGCTTGTTCGAAGTTCGCCGATGCGCATACCGTTATAGCCGAAGCGCAGGGAGTCGACTCCAAAAGCGACGGCATGAAGGTGAAAGATTTCACCGCAGGTCTGCAACACCGGTTCATAGCGAAGGAAATCGACCGTGTCGATGTGCTGTACATGCATTACATATCGGCCGGACGCCAGCGTGCCACTGCCGACCAGCTTCTGCCTGTCGACTCGGAGGCATTCAGCTCCAACGGAGAAACTCCCGATGCAGGGCGTCTATACATCTTCGAGCCTTCGGCCGGCGATATATTCCGCTCCGCGCTTCCGATGTATCTTCTCTCTACCATGCAGGAGATATTCTGCGAGAACAGGGCCAGCGAACAGGCCGCGAGAGTCATGGCCATGCAGTCGGCCAACGACAACGCCAAGAAACTTCTCGACCAGCTGCAGCTTGAGTATAACAAATTACGACAGCAATCAATCACCACCGAGCTGCTCGACATCGTCGGCGGTCAGGTGCGCGAATAATATATTCGAATAATAATCAAACATTCTATCATTCAATGGGTAGTGTAAAAGAATATTTTTCATCACTGGGCAGCGGAGTTCTCAGCCTGCTCAAAGGTCTGCAGGTGACAGGCAAGGAGCTTGTGACACCGAAGATCACTGAGCTTTATCCGGAGAACCGTGAGACACATCACGTGCCCGAACGTTTCCGTGCCATACTTCGCCTGAAGTATGACGCAGAGGGCAATCACAAATGTATTGCCTGCGGTACCTGCGAGCGCAACTGTCCCAACGGTACCATTACTATCGAGACCCGCATGGTGGATACAGCGGCCGGCACAAAGAAGAAAAAGCTCGACCGGTATCTGTACGATCTCGGATCGTGTACTTTCTGCCAGTTGTGTGTGAGCACCTGTCCGACCGACGCGCTTGAGTTCAACAACGATTTCGAGCAGGCCGTGTTTACCCGCAGCAAGCTGGTGAAGCAGCTTAATTATCTGCCCGAAAAGGAAGAACCCGCTCCGACACCTGAAGAACTTGCCAAGGCTGCCGCCGAGCGCGAGGCTAAGATAGCAGCAGCGAAGGCGAAGGCCGCCGCTCTGAAAGCCGCAAAGGAGGCAGAGGCCGCAAAGGGTGCCGAATAAGCTATCTGGCGCTTGCCGCTACATGCTTTTACAGCTTGTGCATCGGAAGCGCAAGAACAAAAAAACGAAAAAATAATAAACCAACAAATCATAATGGAATCAGTAGGAAGTATCATCATCTATGTGATCCTCGCCCTGGCCCTGACTGTGTTCTCTGTCATGGCTGTGACGACCCGCAAGATTCTGCGTGCAGCCACCTATCTGCTGTTTACCCTGTTTGCCGCCGCCGGAATTTATTTTCAGCTCGACTATGAATTTCTGGGCGCCGTGCAGATTGCGGTATATGCAGGCGGTATAGTTGTGCTGTTCGTGTTCTCGATCTTGCTTACCAGCAAGCCCGGCGATAATTCTGCGGCTCTCAGTTCCAAATCGAGAGCTACCGGTCTGGTTGCCGCACTGGCCATGCTGGCGGTTACAGGCGCTGCTCTTCTGAGCCGCTGCGAACTGTTCCTTGCCCGTCCTGAAATGCAGAATCCCGACATGCATCTGCTCGGAAGCGTGCTCATGGGTACCGGCGAAGGAGAGTATCTGCTGCCATTCGAGGCAGTGAGTGTGTTGTTATTGGCATGTATAATCGGAGGCGTTGTCATAGCGCGTCGCCGTTAATCTCTGGCTGATATGGAAATTACCGCAATTTTTTACCTCTTGCCCGCCCTGCTGATGTTCTGTGCAGGCGTATACGGTTTCATAACCCGCAGGAATATGATCGCGATTCTTATATCGCTGGAGCTTATGCTCAATGCAGTGGATGTGTTTTTTGTAGTATTCAACCGCTACCTGCATCCCGCCCAACTCGAAGGCATGTTCTTCACTCTCTTTGCCATAGCTATTGCGGCTGCTGAAACAGCGCTGGCTATCGCCATCATCATCAACATCTTCCGTGCAACCAAAAATGTGGATGTGCGCGGACTTAATGAAATGAAATTCTAAGCCACGATGGATGCAACATTACCCCTTCTGATCCTCGTCATACCTTTGGCGATGTTCCTGCTGCTGGGACTCTTCGGCAACAAGATGAGTCATCCGCTTGCCGGTACGCTCGGCACGCTCGGCATGGGAACCACACTGGTTCTGGCCTATACTGTGGCGTTCACCTACTTCTTCAGCGGCGATCCTTCGTTCGTGGCTGAGAACGGCGACCGTCTGCAGCATGTGGTTTTCGACCAGACCTGGCTCGCGTTTACCAAAAACCTTGTAATCAAACTCGGCTTCCTGCTCGATCCTATTTCAGCCATGATGCTGGTGGTCATAACCACTATCTCGTTTATGGTCCATCTCTACAGCATGGGATACATGCGCGACCATCATGGAGTGTATGAGCACGGCTTCCAGCGTTTCTACGCTTTCCTGTCGCTGTTCAGCTTCTCGATGCTCGGCCTTGTTGTGGCCACCAACATTTTCCAGATGTACATATTCTGGGAGCTTGTGGGTGCCTCGTCTTATCTTCTGATCGGTTTCTACTACACCAAGCCTTCGGCCGTATCGGCATCGAAGAAGGCCTTTATTGTAACCCGTTTCGCCGACCTCGGCTTCCTGATTGGTATTCTTGTGCTGTCGTTCTACAGCCAGACATTCAATTTCGTTGAATTCACCTCCGCCGCCGTAAGCGGTGTAGCCGACACATATCAGGTGAGTGTAGGCACAAGCGAGGGCATACGCAATATCTTCGAAACTGCTGCCGCTCCCACATTCATGGGTGCTTCGGTGCTTACATGGGCGCTTGTGCTTATATTCATGGGCGGCATGGGTAAGTCGGCCATGATGCCTCTGCACATCTGGCTGCCCGATGCTATGGAAGGTCCGACCCCGGTATCGGCACTTATCCACGCGGCCACCATGGTCGTGGCCGGTGTCTACCTTGTGGCTCGTCTGTTCCCGCTCTATCTCATGGAAACAGCCGCACTCGACATCATAACAGTTGTCGGCGCCATCACCGCATTCTATGCCGCCATGGTGGCCTGCGCACAGGTCGACATCAAGCGTGTGCTTGCTTTCTCGACCATTTCGCAGATTGCATTCATGATGGTGTCGCTCGGTGTGGCCCGTCCTGAATTCCATCACGGACTCGGATATATGGCTTCGATGTTCCACCTGTTCACTCACGCCATGTTCAAGGCCCTGTTGTTCCTCGGTGCCGGCGCGTTGATTCACGCCATAGGTTCGAACGACTACACCGAGATGCACGGCCTGCGCAAGCACATGCCCATAACCCACTGGACATTCCTTATCGGCTGTCTGGCCATCGCGGGCATCATACCGTTCAGCGGTTTCTTCTCCAAGGACGAAATCCTGAGCTCATGCCTGGGCAACAGCACATTCGTATACATCTGGATGAGCGCTGTGGCAGCCTTGACCGCTTTCTACATGTTCCGCCTCTACTACCTCATATTCTGGTGGAAGGAGCATGAAACTCCGGAAGGTCACCATGCGCCGCACGACCAGCCCTGGACAATGTCGCTTCCGCTTGTCATACTGGCGGTGGTGAGCTGTGTGGCAGGTTTCATTCCCTTCGGCAATTTCGTAAGCTGGAACGGCCAGCCTTATGACTTCATGGCACACTTCGACTGGGGTGTGGCGACTGTAAGCCTTATAGTGGCAGTGCTCGCGATAGCTTTCGCCACCGTAATGTATCGTAAGGAAAACCCTCTGCCTGCGAAATTCAAGAACGCCATGCCGGCCCTGTGGCGCTGGTGCCACAACCGTTTCTACTGGGACGAGCTGTACATCTTCATTACACACAAGATTATCTTCGGTCTTGTCTGCAAGCCAATCGCATGGTTCGACCGTCATATCATCGATGGCTCGATGGATGCCATGGCTTCGGTCACCAACAAGGCTTCGGAAGAAATCAAGCCGCTTCAGTCCGGACAGATTCAGCTTTATGTATGGGTATACCTTATAGGTGCTCTGCTGCTGGGTGGTATCACGGCAATCTGCATATTGTAAACCTGCAAAAAACACAGTACAATGATATTCGATAATATATTGATCTACTTTGTGGTGATTCCGCTGCTGATGCTTGGCGGACTTGCCCTCTGCCGCAATATCAAGCAGATTCGCGCCGTGGCCGTAGTCGGGTCGCTGGCTCTTCTGGCACTCTCTGTGGTATTGCTGGTACAGTATCTTGAAATCCGTGCCGGCGGCAACGAAGAACCTATGCTCTTTGTCGACAGCTGGACCTGGTTCGCTCCGCTGAACATAAATCTCTCGGTAGGTGTCGATGGAATTTCGGTAGCCATGCTGCTGCTCTCAGCGGTAATAGTTCTGGCCGGTTCTTTCGCCTCCTGGACCATCGCGCAGCCTAAGGCGTTCTTCCTGTGGCTTATTCTTCTCTCGACCGGTGTGTTCGGTTTCTTCATCTCAATCGACCTGTTCACCATGTTCATGTTCTATGAGGTGGCTCTGATTCCGATGTACCTTCTGATTGGAGTATGGGGTTCGGGAAACAAGAACTATTCGGCAATGAAGCTTACCCTTATGCTTATGGGCGGATCGGCATTCCTGATGCTCGGCCTTATAGGCATATACTACAACTCGACAGGTGTTGACGGAGGTCATACCTGGAACATACTCGAAATTGTGAAGTACTCCGACATCAGCACAGGCTGGCAGTATTTCCTTTTCCCGATGACTTTTGTAGGTTTCGGTGTGCTCGGAGCCATGTTCCCGTTCCATACCTGGTCGCCTGACGGCCATGCGTCCGCGCCTACAGCGGTGTCGATGCTTCATGCGGGCGTTCTGATGAAGCTTGGCGGTTACGGCTGCTTCCGTGTGGCTATATATCTGATGCCCCAGGCAGCTCACGACCTCAGCATCATATTCCTTATTCTTACCGGAATCTCGGTTGTGTATGGAGCGTTCAGCGCCTGTGTGCAGACCGACCTCAAGTATATCAATGCCTATTCGTCGGTTTCGCACTGCGGTCTGGTTCTTTTTGCCATACTCATGCTTAACTCCACAGCAATGACCGGTGCCATCATGCAGATGCTCTCGCATGGTCTGATGACAGCCTTGTTCTTTGCTCTGATTGGTATGATTTACGGACGTACCCACACCCGCGACATCCGTCAGATGGGCGGTCTGATGAAGATTATGCCTTATCTTGCGGTTTGCTATGTGATAGCAGGTTTCGCATCGCTCGGTCTGCCCGGTCTTAGCGGCTTTGTTGCCGAAATGACAATCTTTGTAGGATCGTTTGAGGCCGGAATGCAGAACTATCTCAGCGGCGCCGGAAGCACCCGCCTTGTATTTACCATCATAGCATGCTGTTCGATTGTGATTACTGCCGTGTATATCCTGCGTGTCGTAGGCAAGCTGCTGCTTGGTCCGGTGCAGGACAAGCATCACCTCGAACTCACCGATGCCACATGGTGGGAGCGTGTCGCCACGATAATGCTCATAGTGGCGGTGGCCGGAATCGGTTGCTTCCCCAACTTCTTCAATAATCTGATCAATACCACATTCACCGAAAAGATCTTCGCGGTCCTCGGCATGAATTAACTGTCATAACCCACTGCAAACAATGGACTACTCGCAATTTTTATTCATGAAGCAGGAGATAGGCTTGCTGATAGTGTTTCTGGCAGTCTTTCTCTACGACACCTTCATGCCCCGCAAGGCGTTGCCCGCACTTCCTGCGGTGAGCGCCGGCCTGATGCTCATTCTCACCGTGCTTGGCTTCAGCAACTGTATGGCCGGTGGCGATGGCGTTGAAACCGCATTCGCCGGAATGTACGAGACCTCGCCTATTATCAATGCAATCAAAAATGTGCTCAATGTAGGTGTGGTGATTGTGCTTGTACAATCAATCAAATGGGCCAACAGTGAATTCATGAGTGTACGCCGCGGCGAGTTCTATGAACTTCTGCTGGTTACTCTCTTTGGCATGTATCTGATGATTTCGGCACGCCACTTCCTGTTGTTCGTAATCGGTCTGGAGAGTGCCTCGCTGCCTCTTGCCGCCATGGTGGCTCTCGACAAGAACCGTTATGAGAGTCATGAGGCTGCCGTGAAGTACATACTCACCGCCTGTTTCTCGTCGGCGATTTTCATGATGGGTATCGCACTGGTTTATGGTCTGAGCGGTTCGCTGTATTTCAGCGGAATCCATACGGCTGTAGCCGGAGGCAACTCGCTGATGCTAATCGTGGCCATAGCGTTCGTGATGGCCGGTATCGGTTTCAAGCTTTCACTTGTGCCGTTCCATCTCTGGACCGCCGATGTTTATCAGGGAGCACCTACATCGGTAACTTCGTATCTGTCGGTTATCTCCAAGGGTAGTGCGGCATTCGCTTTCCTTGTGATGCTTGTGCAGGCTTTCGGAGCCATCTATGCCGATGTGTGGGAGTGGATGCTCTATGCCCTGATTATACTTACCATTACCGTCGGCAACCTTTTTGCCATACGTCAGCGCAACATGAAGCGTTTCCTCGCTTTCTCGTCGGTGTCGCAGGCCGGATACATTATGCTCGGCATTGTGGCTTTCAACTGGATGGGAGTCGCCGCACTGATTTATTACATTCTGGTGTATATTTTCTCGAACCTCGCCGCCTTCGGTGTGATTGGAGCGATAGAGAATGCCACCGGAAAGGTTTCGATGGACGACTACCGTGGACTGAGCAAAACCAACCCGCGTCTGGCTTTCTGCATGATGCTCGCCATGTTCTCGCTGGCAGGTATTCCTCCGTTTGCCGGATTCTTCTCGAAGTTCTTCATATTCACCTCGGCTATCAACCAGGGCAGCATCGCAATATATGTGCTGGTGCTTATAGCGTTGATCAACACCATTATCTCGCTGTACTACTATCTGCTGGTTGTGAAGGCCATGTATATCAGCGACGAGACACCGGTGGTTGAGAACTTCCGCAGTGCGGCAAGTGAAAAGGCAGGTCTTTGGATCAGCATTGCCGGAGTTATGTTCCTTGGCATTGTAAGCTGCTTCTATACCTCGATTCTCGAAATGGCCAAGGCCAGCGAGGTGTTCTTCCTTCATTAGGAATTTATTCATCGCCATAACCGGGGGTTGTGCTTTCTGAGCACAACCCCTTTTCTATTCTTGCCTGTTGCCTTTTCTCCTGCTTCGATTCTGACGAAAATTCCGGCCATACAATAAAATAGGAAAAAATCAGTTTATTAAAATAGTCGTTACGGACGTCTGTGGCCGCACCGGCTCTTAACCAACCACTGTCAAAGTAATATGAAATTCAAATCTCCGCTTATACTTCTTCCGGTTCTTGCAATGCTGTTCGCTGCTTTGCCGATGAAAGCCGAGGATCTCAAGAATGAGTTCAACCCTATCACAACGGGTGTGACATCGTTGAGCATAGCGCCTGATGCGCGTGGCGCAGCCATGGGCGATCTCGGCGCCGCAACCGATCCGGACGCATATTCGCAGTTCTGGAACCCGTCGAAGTACGCTTTTGCATGGAGCAAGGCTGCGGTGTCGCTCAGCTACACCCCCTGGTTGCGCAAACTTGTAAACGACATATTTCTGGCCGATGTGAGCGGCTATTGGAAACTCGGCTCGCAGGATAATCAGGCGCTCAGTGCCTCGCTGCGTTATTTTTCGCTCGGCGAGGTGAACACAAGCAATCTCAGCGGCGATGCCGGCCAGAGTCTCAATCCTTATGAAATGTCGTTCGACTTAGGATACTCGCGCAAACTTTCCGAGAAGTTCTCCATGGGCGTTGTGTTCCGCTATATATATTCCGACCTCGGATTTTCCGATTCATATGCCGGCGACCAGTCGACCGGAGCATCGGCATTCTCGGCCGATATATCGGGTTATTTCACCACATATCCTATGGTAGGGCGCAATGAGTGCCAGTGGTCGTGGGGATGGAACATATCGAATATAGGCACCAAGGTGAGCTATAATAACGGCGAGGATCCGGCCTTCCTTCCCACCAACCTTAAAATCGGCACCGCATTCACATTTCCGCTGGCCGATTACCATAACCTCACGCTTGGTCTCGACATAAACAAGCTTCTCGTACCGGCCCGTCCGCGTGAGAGCGACTACGGCCAGGATATCGAAGGGCAGCGCGAATATAACGAGGCACTTGAGAACTGGGAGAACATGTCGCCATTCACCGGCATATTCAAATCGTTCAGCGATGCACCCGGCGGATTCAAGGAGGAGTTGCGTGAAGTGAATCTGTCGTTCGGTGCCGAGTACAGCTATAACCAGCAGTTCTTTTTACGCGCCGGATATTATTATGAGAACGAATTCAAGGGCGGACGCAAATATTTCGGTTTCGGAGCCGGTTTTTCGCTGAATGTGGTGCGTCTCGACGCCTCGTATATGCTGGCCACCGCACAGACATCGCCGCTTGACCAGACATTGCGTTTCTCGCTCACCTTCGATATGGACGGTCTTCAGGACCTGATAGGAAAACGCCGTTGATATGATACGTATCGGACATGGATTCGACGTGCACCGTCTGGTGGAAGGCCGCCGGTGTATCATATGCGGGGTAGATATACCGCACAACAAGGGTCTGCTGGGACACAGCGATGCCGATGTTGCCTTGCATGCTTTGAGCGATGCCTTGCTCGGTGCGGCTGCGCTCGGCGATATAGGGCGTCATTTCCCCGACACTGATCCCCAATGGAAGGGAGCCGATTCGCGCAAGTTGCTCCGGCATGTCGTGGCACTGCTTTCCGAAAAGGGTTATGCGATAGGCAACGCCGATGTCACCATCATGGCCCAGGAGCCTAAAATGGCCCCGCACATTCAGCAGATGCGTTACAATATAGCCGAGGATTTATGTGTAGCCCCCGATTGTGTGTCGGTAAAGGCCACGACAACCGAACGCCTTGGTTTCACCGGGCGAGGCGAAGGAATAGCGGCGGAGGCCGTATGCATTATAACAGAGAAGGAGCCGTAATCGCGGCTCCTTCTCTGTTATAATGGCGTCTCAATCCCGGTCGGCTGCAAATTTGCAGCCGACCGGATATGGAGTGAAAAGTCAGATGATTATTTTGCGTATGTCGTTGCCTGTCCGGCGGATATAGATACCGGGGGTGAGGTTATGTTCCTTTACCGGAATGCCCTGCAGGTTGAAATATTCGGCCGGTGCGGAGTCCGGGAGGATGTCGTCGGTTCCGGCCCCGTTGTTGTCGACAACACGTATGTTGTCGAGCAACAAGTCGAATCCGCCTCCGGAATAACCATGGAATCCTATCGATACCTTTTCAGTGCCGGCGTAGTCGGTGAGCGGAAGCACCACTTCGGTCCAGCGTGTATTGGCATCGTGCTGGTAGTAGTCGGCGCCTTCCACCGGAACGAATGGTCCGCCGTCGGCTGAGATTTCCACAGTCATATGGTCGTTGAAGCGCAAGTCCTGGTCCGACATGTCGAGGTAATAGAAGTGGAAACGAAGCTCGGGTTGCGAAACGTTTCTGAAGCTCATGATCGGGGTGGCGATTCTGGCCTCGGCACCCTCGACAGAACGGAAACCGATGAATACCAGCATGGCTTCGCCGATATATGGTCCGCTGCCGGGGAATGTGCTCAGCAGACTCATTTCCCATGAGCCTCCAAGGTCGATCGACTGCATTACCCATGGCGCCGAGGCCGGGTTGCCATCGGCGAAATTCTCGGTGAATGGCAGTTTGTATGCAGGTCCGGTGTAGGTGCCGGCCGGGAGCGACACACGACCTTCGCCTGCCGGAGAAACGGCTATGACATAATAGTAGGGATACAGCTGGCGGCCGAGGTCGAGCGTGGTGTCGGTGAAGCTTGTGCCACTTATGCCTTCGGCTATTATTTCGCTGCGGCCGTTTATGTCGCGTTGTATGATGTAGGTGAGCTTGTCGCTGTCGAGGGGCATACCGTTGAGACCTGTCTGCGGAGCATTCCATTCAACCACCGGCCTGCCTGCTCCATCGATCCGGACACTGACCCCGGTGGGTTCCGACGGATAGTCCTCGCCACAGAAAGCCGATGCATATGTAGGCAGGCTTTCGCCGACCTCGTTGACCGCCACAAGCCTGTAGGCGTTGAATCCGGCCTTGGCTTCGGTGTCGGTCCATGAATATGCTGTGCCGGGTTTCGGCGCCGGAACGCTGTAGGCGGCTTCGGTGTCGTTGCCACGGAATAATTCAATTGATGTGATTGAGCCGAGAGTCGAGCCGCCGGCGGTTTTATCGGGTGCGGTGAAGTCGATTTTTACGTTCATGCCGGAAGGAGTCGCAAACACATTGCTCACCGGAGCCGGGGCATCGGGCAGGGCAGGTGTGGGCAATTCGAACATTGCCACATAGGAATCGTTGTCGGGGAATGCGGCCATGTATGCCGCGGCACCAGTCGACGGATCCACACGGTACAGAGCTGAAGTATACTCCGAATTGGTAAGAGTCCAGTAAAGCTGTCCGTTGGACGAACTGAACGCTGCCGACTGGAATGCAGCTATTGTGCCGCTTTCATCGGTGAGCATTCTCACACCGGTGTCGCCTATCTTCAGAGCCGTGCCGGTGACTTTGTTTACGGAGTATAGCACACCGTGTCCGGTTTCGGTATCGAGGGCTATGCCATAAAGCTGTCCGGCTGCATCGGCCGACAGAGTATAGAACGGCAAAGTCGGTGCCACAGGCGAGGCTTCGCCTGTTTCAGGGTCGATGCTTACGAGTATGTCGCTTACTGCCGAAATTCCGTATATTGTCGATGTGGTCGGGTCAAAAGTCATGTCCATGCATACTCCAAGGGCATATTGCTGAGCTTTGGTGTCGACAATGCTTTTTGTGTCCATGTCGACTTTCCGCCAGTTCACGGCTGTGATGTTGCCCGATGAATTCACGCTGTAGTCCATGTACATGAAGTCGCCGCCTGCCGCAGTGCCGCTGTAGCCCGACATAGGCGGGAGGTCCATTACTTTTTCGGTGGAAAGGGAGTAACTTGCCCTGAACGAACTTATGGCCGGAGTCGATGAAAGTTCGACGGCAAAGAAATCGGGCCGTGCGGCCGCTGGTGCGTCGGCGGACGGCATTGTCGCGCGACCGGACTGGCTGTTTGCAGAGGCGCAGACCGGTGCCGGACGGGCGCCCGGCTTCAGCACTCCGAAGTCCCCGGCCGAAAGAGCCGGGGAAATCAGAGAAAGCGCTAAGAATAAATAGTTTCTGTTCATATGTCGGTGCATGTATGGTTCGGTCTACTTGAGAATTGTCTTGAAGGTGCGGTTACCGACAGTGAGAATGTATATTCCGGGTAACGGAGCCTCGATTCGGGCAGATGCAGAGCATGTTTTGCTTTCAACGCACACACCCGACGGAGTGTACAGAGAGGCGGTGAGTCCATCGGCTCCGCTGATATATATGGTCCGTGCCTTTGTCGAGACAGCTATTGCAGAGTCGGTGAGATTGTCGATGCCTGTCGAACCGATTATTACATCGGCGGCTTCGCTGTGCGAGGACTCTCCGTCGGGGTAAACAGCGGTTACGCTATAGTTGTACTCGCCCGGTTTCGCTGGGGTATGGGTATAGGCCGGATTTTCGGCGTCGATAAGTTCGTCGTTCAGACGTTCGCCGTTGCAGTAGAGGTTGTAGCCGAGCAGGCCTGAAGCCTTCGCATCGGGAATCGAGCGCTGGTAGGTGACATCATCGACCATGAGGGCGTATCCGTCGGCCGACACATGGCGCAGCGCGAAGAATCGGGCGCCTTTGGGCACGCTATAGCTGAGTTCTGTCCAGTTCACGGGCACGCTGTAGCTTATTTCACCGCCATCGGGGCAGGGGAGGAAGTCGTCGGCATCGGTCGGATTGGCGGTTGTGGCATAGAATCCTTGAATGAATTCGCCATAATTGTCGCTGAACGAACGGGCATGGAATTTTATGGTTTGTGCGTTTCCGCTCAGTTGCGGGAACACAAGCCAGTCGTTCGACGGGCTGGTATTGCCTGAAGCGGATGCCTGCGGGGCAATGAGCATGTTGTTGCCGTTGTGTGTGGCCCAGAGATGCAGTTCGCTTTCATCGATGTTTGTAAGAGTGGGAGCGAATACCTGGAAGGCCATCTTCTCGCCGGAGTTGGGATATGTGACACCGGCGGCGGCGCCGATGCCGAAAGTGATGCGTCCGTCGAGGTCGTAGCATGTGAAGTCGCCGAACGAGTCGATTACAAACGGCTCGTAGCTTTCAAAGCCATCCTGTTCGACAAGAGTCTCGGCCGGCAGCCAGTCGGGGTATTTCCAGCTAAGTTCAACCGTACCCTCGTTGTTCAGGGCCTTGAGGTCGGTGACCATCGGCAGCAGAGCCGCAGTTATCGCGGTTTTGATTGTTTCCGACGTATTGTTGTCCGGCTCCTGGTCTTTGGCGTATACTATGGCTGCGGAGAAGTCGGCCGATTCGCATTCATCGCCCAGAGTTGCCACATAGTCGAGGTGGAGTGCCGCCGAACGGGCCGGAAGAATCGGCAGACCGTTGATGCTTTCCACCCGATTTCCGTTTTTATACAGTTCGACAGTGTAGTCGGAGCATTCGAAACCGCCGTTGTTTTTTACAGTGAGCATGAATGTGGCGGTTTCGCCGATTCGTGTGCGTGTAGGTCCGGAAAGCTTTATTGCTTCAAGGTCGTAGGCGGTTCGTTCGATAATGTTGATGTTGTCGATGTATATCGGTCCGCCGCCGAATCCGTTTCCGGTGAATGCCAGCTGAACTCTTGGCTGTCCGGCCATTGCATATAGCGGAACTTCGCAGAGTACCCAGTCGTTTTCCTGTCCGTAGCGGTGGAATTCCATCGGCACCACGGGCGAGAATGAGCCGTTGTCGGAGCTTGCCTCGACGCATACGAAATCGTCGCGATAACCTCCGTTGGTGGCAGGATTGGTTGTGTAGTATGTTTCGCGGAACATGTAGAATGTAAGAACCGGATTCTGCAAGGCTGAGAAATCGATGGCCGGGAAAACGAGTCGTCCGGTGGCAGCTTCCTTGGCCTTGCCTATGGCATTGGAGTTGAAGCGCAGGAAGCCACGGTCGGTATCCTGCGAGGCAATTGTAATCTCGATTCCTTCCGGATTATCGTCGGTGACGTAGTCGGTTACTGTGGCACGTTCAATCAGAGTCCATTCAGGCTGGTATCCGGCGTCATCGAAATTTTTCACCACTTCCTGGCGCCACGGAGCCGTGGTGTATGCAGCATCGGCGAATGATTCGGCAAACGGAAGCGACAGCTGTGGTCCGTGGTTGAAATACGTGCTTTGTGCGCCTGCGCCAAGTCCGGCCGCGCTGCGGGGGATTATCTGATAGGCCACGTTTACCTGTTCGTTGTCCGTCAGGTCGGAGTCGGTGAACGCCGTTGTGCTTACGGTGCCGATGTTTTTCATCTGTCCGTTGAGAATGCGTGTCACCTGATACTGGAGTGTGCTGTAATCGATATATCCGTTGTGTATCGATGTCTGTGGCGCGTTCCAGCTGAGTTCCACAAGGCCCTGGGCGTTGCGTGCGACAGCGAGGCCTGTGACGGCTTCAGGCACATCCACGCCGATCCATGCATCGGCACGTGTGGCCGGACCTTCGCCCGATGCATTCTCGGCCTTTGCCACATACCATGTTTCGCCGGGATAGGCTTCGATATCGGTATATGAGGCAGCTTCGCCGGCCGCAAGTTCTTTCGATGTGTGGAACGGCACAGTCTCGTCTTCGCGGTAAAGATTTATTTTCACGGTGCCGGCGAGCGGATTGCCGTCGGCATCGAGTTCGGGTGCGGTGAAATTTATCAGCGCGGTTTCGGCTCCTTTTTCTCCCGGGGTAACCGAAAGGCTGCCGCAGGCAGCGGGTGCCGAGGCCTTCTGTAGGGGCGTGATGCTGAATTTGGTGAAGCATACACGGCCTTTCATGCCATCGCTGTAGCCGTTGCCCATGGTGGCTGTCATGTGTGCGCCGATATGGAATACACCGGATGCAGAGGCAGTGAACGTGGCGGTTTCCGGCGGGTCGTTCTTGTTGGTGGTGCCTCCGTTATATGTGGCCACTACAGGCGATGCCGCATCGGGGTCGGAGCCGTTGCTGACAAGCTTGAGGTCGACCGGAAGGTTTTTGGCATCGCTGGTATAGGCGTAAAAGCGGTAACTGATTTCATACTGGGTGCCTTCTTCAAGTTCGAACGGCGGAGAAATCAGCCAGTCGTCGGCCGGTCCGGTCTGCGAAACGATGTTGATGGCCATGCAGCTGTAGGAACTCCACCAGGCCCATTTGCGTGCACCGAAATTGTCGCCGTCGTTGTTTCTGTCGATTACCGACCAGGTGCTGTAATTGTTCGATGCGAAGGTAATCTCATAGGGTAATTCCTGTGTCTGTGCCTGCACGGCTGGAGTAGCCGATGCAGTTGCGAGCAACAGACACATTCCGGTAAATAATTTCTTCATAAGCATAATGTTTTTGGTGAGTTTTTTATAATCGTCCGATTATGATTTTCGATGATTTGTTGCCTTTGCGCACAATGTACAGGCCCGGTGCGAGCCGGCGCGGATCGGCCCGGCGTCCGTCGGGGGTGTAATATGTTTCGATTTCGCCGTGGGCCTGCGTGGCCTGCACGCGGTCGATGCCGGATGTGCGGCCTGTTGTCACATATGAGCATGGCGAAGCGGAACCGGCGAACCCGGTGGCTTCCACTGTGTATGCGTAGTCGGTGCGGAGCTCAAGTCCGGAGAATGTGTGTGAAGTGGACTCTGCATCGGTGTCGGCGTTGTGCTCGGGCAGCAAGGTAAGTCGCACCGATTCCACGTCCTGGCGCAGGGTTATCTGTTCTATGGCCGCGCTCTTGCGCCGCTCTGTCGATATGCTTATACTGTTTTTGCCGCTTCCTTCGGGCAGCTCCACGGTATATTCCGAGGCGAGGTCGGTTGGCACGTATTGGTCTATTATCTCGTCGCCGATGCGGATTGTGAGCGATGTAGCGGCCCCGTTGCCGCTCTGACGTGCGGAAATCGTCAGAGTACCTCCATTGTCCAGGTCGGTTTCAGGCGACAAGAGAGTGGCTACCTGTGTGCCGCCCAGCATCAGTGCGCCTTCACGGAAGTCGTGGTCGCCGTCGATGCGCCAGCCATCGGGCATGGAGGAGAATGTCTCGTTCAGAGTCACCACTCCGTTCTGCAGCTGGTGCTGTGCCTTGTAGAGCCGGAGCCGGTAGCCGTCGGTGGCATCATCACACCTGAGCCAGCGGGCGGTAAAGCAGTCGTCGCCGATGTCCTCGGCCGGGATGGTTTCGATTCGGACCTCGCGTCCGTTGCCGCCCATGAAATCGAAGTATATCATCCCGTTCGATTCCCGTATGCCTGTTATAGCCTTTTCTGTCGGGGTGCCGTTCCAGGAACGCATCGATGGAGATGTGTTGTCGGTGAATTCGGTGCGCATCTGCCGACCCGGAAACGGGGTGTCGGCTGAAGAACGCGACCCGTCGCTTCCCGAGGCCTTTTCGATTTCCAGACACTGGTGCGATGCATTCATGTTCACTGCATTGTATTCAAGGTCCCAGGCCTGTGCGCAGGTAATGGTCTGGAGCATGTCGCCGATGGTTACGTTCAGAGTGGCATCGGGCCGGCGGTCCACATGCCATACGAGCATGCCGTGATAGGGTATGTAGCGGTCGTAGCTTCCCTGCTCTTTCTGACGGTTTTCCAGTATAAAGAATTCATCGGGATTGTCGGTGGATATCCGTGCCGATATGGCCGAGCTGTGCAGCGGCGGGAGGGTTACCGACTGAGGTCGGCTTATTTCAGTCGGTTCCGCCCATCCGAGCAGCCAACGCTCCACGGCTGTGTACGCGGCCGGAACAGCGCCGCAGTTGCGGGTCTCAGGCAGATATGAGCCCGAGGCCATTATATCCCATTTGTCGGGATGATTTCCCAGCCCGTCGGTGTTGTAATTCACATCGTAGGTGTCCGGGAGGCCGAGAATGTGGCCGAATTCGTGGCAGAATGTGCCGATTGAGGCCACATCGGTGCCGTAGGAGCCGTACAGCTCGGCACAGCAGCCGTAGCTGTTTATTACCTTGCCGTCGAATGTGCGTTCGCTCTCGGGTATGCCGAGGAGGTCGATGTGGTTGGCATGGGGCCATATCCACGACGATTTGTTACCGGCGAAATTCTCGCCGTAGCCGGCATAGAAGAGGTATACGTTGTCGATTTGTCCGTCGTTGTCGAGGTCGTAGTCGGCGAAATCTATCACGTTGTCGAGTTTGCGGCACACTTCAATTGCGAGTTCGTGGGCGCGGAGGTCGTTGCCGTCGGCATCGTTTTCCCCGTAATAGGCCGCCTGCCTGTCGGCTGTAACGGGTCCGTATACATCGAATACGGGAGAGAACTGCCCCATCGACTGTTCGCGGAAGTAATCGGCGGCACAGCCTATGTGTTCGCGCCGGTCGAAGCCGGGCAGATTGAGCATTTCGTCGAATTCGCGCCGAACGTCCGGAGTAACGAACTTGATGTCGGAGAATTCCACCAGTACAATCAGTGAGCGGACTTCGCCGGTTCGCGGGAATGACGGCAGGCCGGCGCCCTGGTTGCGCATGGCAGCTATTTTATGCCGTCGGGCCAGAGCCTTTTGGGGTTCTTCTCCGGAGGGACGCCAGAACCCGTCGCTGTCGATTCGCAGCGGGATGCCGTTTGCGGCATCCACCGTCAGATGGCCGTATTCATCGCCTAAGAGGCGCAGTTCGATGTAGCTTCCGTCGGGCTGGATTACGGTTTGTGTGCCTGGCCATGCGGGCACTGCATCCATGCATAATGGTACACCGGCGGCGGCCATGCACAGAAGCGGACGGAATGCTTTTCTGGAAATACTGCCTGTGCAAGATATTCCAGACTGGAAAAACGACAGCAGAGTACCTGTTTTATTACAGATACTCCTGGTTAGGAGGGAGAATTTCATTGATGATACGACTATTAAAGTGGCATATTGCCACAAGTGGGAAATGAATACGAAATTTTTGCGCAGTTTCTACAACTGTTGTGTCGCAAAGATATGTTATGAAATTATAATGGGCACGGTGTTCTGTGTTAATTTATGTAAACGACACCGTTTTGTAACATATCGGGGCTTAGACCCGGCTCTTGTCAATCGGTAGTGGGGATTTCGATACGGAATGTGGTACCATGCCCGATGGAACTCGATTTTACGAATATGCGTCCCATATGGTATTGTTCGACGATTCGCTTGGCCAGGGTCAGGCCCAGGCCCCAGCCTCTTTTTTTTGTAGTGAATCCAGGGCTGAACACTTTTTTGAAATTCTTTCTCTGTATGCCTTTGCCGCTGTCGCGCACTTCTATCCATGCGTTCTGGGCGTTTCTGCCGGTTGAAACATCGATGTCGCCGTGCGCGTCCATGGCATCGACCGCGTTTTTAATAAGATTCTCAAGCACCCATTCCAGCAGCGGTCGGCAGGCTTTCACCGGCAGAGGTTCTGCGTAGAGGCGGGTGTCAAGACCGATCCGGCTTGAAATACGGGTCGACATATAACCGCTTGCGTCTTCGACTATACTGTTCAGATTATCAGGCGACATCTGGGGCCGGCTGCCGATTTTGCTGAATCGGGATGCAATCATTTCAAGACGGTTCACGTCTTTGTTCATTTCAGCCACGGTTTCGGCATCAACGCCGTAATCAGGCAGCAGCTCCATCCATGCCATAAGCGATGAAATGGGTGTGCCAAGCTGGTGGGCTGTTTCTTTCGAGAGGCCGACCCACACCTTGTTCTGTTCGGCTTTTTTCGATGACAGTACGGCAAAGTATACCACTATGATGAAGGCAATCATCACAAGCAGCTGTATGTATGGGAAATAGTTCAGCCGTTTCAGCAGAGTTGAGTCCTCGTAATAGAGATGCAGAGCCTCGCCGGGTGCGATTTCAATGTCGATTACGTTCGGGGTGTCGCGCAGGCTGCTGAGTTTTTTCTGCAGATAGATTTCGTTATCGCGGGAGAGCACGAGCGGATTGTCGGGGTCAAGGGCATCGGGGAGGTCGGAAAAATTGCGCTGTTGCATTATCGACCCGTGGTCGTCGGTGAGCAGCACCGGAATTGTGGTGTTGCGTTCGATTATCCGCAGCAGAAAGTCGATATCCACAACCGGAGTGTCTGAGCCGGCTTCCGGATCGATGCTGCTCACGCTGATAATTTCTTTTGTGGCATCGGCCCATATTTCCATTCGCTGGCGCTCCTGTGTTGCCAGGTCGCGCACCAGTCCGTCGGATATGTAAAGGAAGGCGGCCACCACTGTGGCCACAGCCAGAAGAAATATCACCTTTCCGTATCGGGCAATCATAATGCGATGTCTCTGAATCTGAATTGCATGCCGCTGCGTTCGTCGGTCTGCCATGGCTCATTGCAGGGAGGCAGATCAGGCAGCGCGATGAATGTGTCGGCATCGGGGCGCCGTATGTTTATTTCTGTAAGATAGAGTCTGTCGGCCAGTGGCATCGCCATGCCGTATATGCTTTGTCCGCCTATTATGAACACCTCGGAGCCTTTTGCCATTCCGAGAGCTTCGTCAAGGTTTGCGGCGGTTTCGGCTCCAGGGGCCTTGAAGTCGGGCTGACGGGTAATTACAATGTTGCGTCTGTGCGGAAGCGCTCCTTTGGGCAACGATTCGAAGGTTTTGCGGCCCATCACCACGGTGTGTCCGGTGGTAAGCGCCTTGAATCTCTGCAGGTCGGTGCGGATATAATAAAGCATGTCGCCGTTGAGTCCAATGGCTCCATCGAGTGTGGCTGCAACGATTATGTTAATCATGATTCGTTTTTTATTATACTGATACGGATGCTTTTATATGCGGATGCGGGTCGTAGCCTTCGAGAGTGAAATCTTCGAACCTGAAGCTGAAGATGTCGCGGACTTCCGGATTCAGTATCATCCGAGGCAGAGTCCTCGGGGTGCGTGCGAGCTGTTCCTCAACCTGGTCGAAGTGGTTGTGATATATGTGGGTGTCGCCGAGAGTGTGCACGAAGTCGCCGGCTTCGAGTCCGGTGACCTGAGCCATCATCATCAGCAGCAGCGCGTACGATGCGATGTTGAACGGAACACCGAGGAAAGTGTCGGCACTGCGCTGATACAGCTGCAGGCTCAGGCGCCCGTCGGCTACATAGAACTGGAAGAAGGCATGGCATGGAGGCAGATTCATTCGTCCGAGATCGGCCACATTCCAGGCGCTTACAATGATGCGCCGTGAGTCGGGGTTGTTCCGGATGTCGTGAACCGCCTGGGAAATCTGGTCGATGAATCCTCCGTTGTAGTCGGGCCACGACCGCCACTGATAGCCGTATATATGGCCGAGGTCGCCGTCGGGTCCGGCCCATTCATTCCATATGCGCACTCCGTGTTCCTGCAGATATTTCACGTTGGTGTCGCCGGCAAGAAACCAGAGCAGTTCGTGGATTATGGATTTGAGATGCAGTTTTTTAGTGGTAAGCAGCGGGAAGCCGTCGGCGAGATTGAATCTCATCTGACGGCCGAACACCGATCGGGTACCGGTGCCGGTGCGGTCGGATTTGTCAACGCCATTGTCGCGGATGTCGCGCAGCAGGTCGAGGTATTGTTGCATTCTCCAGTGTGTTAAGAGTTAATACTATCGCTTATGTTCAGTGTATGAGTCCGCACTCTTTCATCAGCCTCCGGTTCATGTGGCGGCGTTCGGAGTCGAAGAGGAATCCCCATTTTCGGAAATAGCGCATCATGTTCACGATGTGTATCCGGCGCATTCGCGCGGAGCGCTTCGATTCAGCTCTGTGGGCATGGACAATAGTAGCGTGAGGCCAGTAGACGGTGTGGCCCAGACGATGCATCCGGCGCGTAAGGTCGATATCCTCAGGATACATGAAGAAGCGCGGGTCGAACAGTCCGGCCTTTCGCACCGCATCGGTACGCAAAAGCATAAAACATCCGTGATGGTATGGCGCGTCGACGGTCATCTCCGGGTCGCGGTCGCGCAGCTGGTATCTCCGGCGGCGCTTTTTCAGCCAGTTTTCCGGCAGAAAACCGCGCATGAGCATGTCGAGCGGAGTCGGCAGCGGGTGTATCACATATTGTTCGCTGCCGTCGGGATATATGGTGTGCGGAATAAGCTGCACCACATCGGGTTCGGCCTCCATGTGCCTTACACAGCCCGACAGGGTGCCGGGTTTGAAATAAACATCGCTGTTTATAACCAGATGCAGGTCTGTTCCGGCATCTATGCTTCGGCGTATTGCCACGTTGTGGGCATCGCCGTAGCCGGTGTTGGGGTGGGGAATGTATTCCAGAACACTGCCATAGCCGGAACAAAGGCGGCGGGTGGAGTCCGAACTGCTGTTGTCGACCACGTATATCCGGTCGACAAGTCCGTTGTCGGCCAGCAGGGAATCGATACATTTTCGTAGCTCGCCGCTGTCGGTATGATATGTCACAATTGATGCGTGCAGCTTCATAAGACTACAAAGTTAACTATTTTTCATCTATAAATGTGTTAACATAATTTAATACCTTTCATACTCACAAAATATTACAGTAACTTTGCATATTATGAAACAATATCAGTATACTCCGTGCGGCACATGCAGCCGCCGTATCGACATTGAAATAGATCCTGCGACCCGCCGTCTGGGCCGGGTGTCCTTTACCGGAGGCTGTAACGGCAACCTCAAGGGGATCGCCGCCCTTATAAAAGGCCAGGAGCTGGACAAGGTTGTATCCACGCTTCGCGGAATCGAGTGCGGCAACAGAGGCACTTCATGCCCCGACCAGCTGGCTCGCGCCCTGGAGTCGATTTCCAAAGAGCTATGAGGCTGTACAGCAACGACGACATTCGGCGAATCCGCCAGCAGACACTCGCCGAGCAGGAACTGAGCGTGTTTGATTTCGTGCTCCGCACAGGCGCTTGCCTTGCGGAAGCGCTTATGCGCGAAATCAAACCCGACCGTGCTGTAACGGTATTCGCCGGAGAGAACGACTGCGGCGCTTATACACTTGAGGCCTGCCGGCTGATGTGTGCCGCCGGATACGATATGGAAATATATCTGTTCAATATAGGCGGCCGAAGGCTTACACCCGAATGCGAGGCATGCCGTACCCGTCTGATTGAGGATTCCGAGGCCGACTGCAACTTTATAGAAGTTACAGGCCTGCAGTTCACCATGCCCGAACTGAGCGAGAAGTCGGTTGTGATCGACGGCCTCTGCGACGGGAATTATACCGGCAGGCTCACCGGCGGCTACCAGCATATAGTGCGGATAATAAACGAGTCGGGCGCCAGAGTCATATCGGTGGATGTGCCTTCAGGCCTTCCGTCCGACCCTACATCGGGGCTTATAAACCGTAATATAGTAAACGCCGACACCACACTGGCGCTTGGTTTGCCGCGCATAGCCTTTTTTATGGCCGAAAATGCCGAAGTCGTAGGTCGATGGAAGGTGGTCGACATTGGTTACAGCCATCAGGCCATGCGCCAGATTCAGGAAAACTACTACCTGATAGAGAGCGGCGAGGTTTCGCTGCTGCTGCCCCGCCGTCCATTGTCATGCTCCAAGGCCGATTTCGGCAGTGCGATAATATTCGCCGGCAGTTATGGAATGGAAGGCGCGGCCATTCTTGCCACTCGTGCGGCCGTACGTTCAGGCGCCGGCAAGGTTACATGCTACTCGGCACGATGCGGATATTTTCTTGTGCAGTCGGCAGTGCCGTCGGCGTTGTTTATCCGCGACCAGAGCGATGTGATGATTACGGAGATAGTTCTGAAGCACGATTACAATGCGGTAGGCATTGGTCCGGGCATAGGTACCGACGACAGCACCATCAACGCGTTGGAGCGCTTCCTCAAGGTGGCCAATGCCAACGGACGTCCGCTGGTGCTCGATGCCGATGCCCTCAACTGCATGGCGCTCCGGCCTACGATGCTCAACTATGTGCCGGTGCTGTCGGTGCTTACACCGCATGCGGCGGAATTCGACCGTCTGTTCGGGCCGCAGCCAACTCCGGAGGCCCGTCTGGCAAAGGCAATAGAAATGGCCGAGGCATATAAGGTGATAATTGTTCTTAAGGGATATTATACATATGTGGTGCGTCCCGACCGCAAGGTCTGCATCAATTCATCGGGAACTCCGGCGCTTGCCACGGCCGGCACGGGCGATGTGCTCACCGGAATCATAACCGGTCTGATCGCCCAGGGAATAAAGCCGGAAATGGCGGCTGTGGCCGGAGTATATATACATGGTGTGGCCGGACAGATTGCCGAAAGCCGTCACGGCCAATACGGTGTGGCCGCCGAGGATGTGGCCGATTCGGTAGGGGCCGCGATTAAAAAGATAATGAAATGAGACATACACTTTTGTTTGCCGCATGTGCTTCGCTGCTGATGCCTGCGGCCGCTCAGACCACGCAGAAATTCACGGCTTCAAAAGCCGGAGAATACGCCTTGACGTACAGTCTGCCGCGCACGGCGGTGGATGTGACCGTAGAGGCCGAGTTCATTGAAAAAACTCCAGGCGAGTTTCATAACTATGCCCGGCGTTACCTGAATATATCCGATGCCATAACCACGCCGTCTACAGCTCTCGAAATAAAGTCGGTGGTTATCGGCACTCATGGCGAAGCCGACGATTCCAACCGCTGGCAGGTTCAGTTCAAGTCGGGGAGTACGCCATACATGATTCTCAACGAGGCAGGGTGTATGCTTTCGCTCAACACCGAGGAAATAGCCGATGAGGTGGCCGTTGAGCTTCCGGAGGCAGTTCCGGCGGCGCCTACACCGCTTGAGGTTCCGGCCGCCCGTGAGGCAATGACTCAGGAAATGATTCAGAGTTCATCCACCTCGAAGCGTGCCGAACTTGCGGCCCAGCGCATTTTTGAATTGCGCGAGATGCGTAGCGACCTTATCTCGGGGCAGGCCGACAACACCCCCCCGGACGGCATGTCGCTGAAACTGGCGCTTGATAACCTGTCGGCGCAGGAAGCCGCTTTGACTGCCATGTTCACCGGTACTGTAAAAAAGTATACAAAGGTTTATACTGCCACTGTGGTTCCGGAAGACGCCGAGGATATAACCGGGCGTGTGGTAAGCCGTATTTCGCTTACCGACGGATTTGTCGATGCCGATGATTTGTCGGGAGAGCCGGTGACGGTGGATATCAGAAGTCGCGAACAGGCATCTTTGCCTGTTAATGAAAAAGGCGAGGAAAAGAAATTCCCCAAAGGAGGAGTGGCTTACGTCATACCCGGCACAGCCGATGTGACTGTTTATTTCCGCGACCGTGCGGTGGCGCGGACTACCGTGGATATGTCGCAGCAGGGAGTTGTGTTTGGCCTTGAACCCAATCTGTTCACCGACAAGAAGGCTCCGTCAAAACTGCAGCTTGACCCGGCTACAGGTGCGGTTCTGCTGATAGGACCGGCCTGATGTCGGGCGGAGTGGAGGCATCCTTGCCTCCACCATGTACCGGTCGGCTGATATGCAACAAGCGGGTTTAACTCATTGAGTTAAACCCGCTTGTTGCAGTAGTCGGGGTGAGAAGACTCGAACTTCCGACCTCCACGTCCCGAACGTGGCGCGCTGCCAACTGTGCTACACCCCGATTGGCACGGCATTGCTGCCGCTTTAGCGACTGCAAAGTTACGAAATGTTTTTTGAACTGCGAAATTTTTTATTGATTTTTTTTGTTGAAAAAATCAAATGCGATTCAGCGCAGATTCATCAGTGATTCCGAATCGGCCCTGAGCTGTGTGATAGTCAAACAGATTTGCACATATCGGCAGGATTGGTTAATTTTGCATATTCTAAACGAAAAAGTATAAGAACCGACTCTAAGTATGCAAGTAAACGAACCGTTCGATATATCAATCCACTGGAGCACTCCGGTAGATCTTGACCTTTGTGTGTTTTTCCGTAGCCGCGACGGGAGAGTCGGCGGAGTATTCTCAGATGAATTCCGGTCGGAACCCGGCGACCTTGGCAGTCTGAACAACTTTCCGTATATCCTCCATATGGGCGATGAAAAGGAACCACTGCCCGGAAAGATAGGGCGGGAGCTTGTGAAGGTTGGCGACCCTTCGATATTCGACCGGCTTGACGTTGTGGTAATAAATTATGCCGATGCCATAGATCTGCTGGATGTGGATTACAACGACCCGTGCGGAGGCTGTACTATAGTAGAGCAGTGTATCGAGGCAAAACCGACAGGGCGCGGCCAGGCCTATCATGTGGCGACACTCAGCCGCGGCGACGACGGAGCACTGCATGTGCAGCCGGTGAACCGTATTTTGCCGCTTGGCGAGGCTTATGACAGCATACCCGGCTTTCCGCTTGTGTGTGAGTGAGTTTGGCGATTACAAATATAATTTGTAACTTTGCAGGATAAAATCCATAAATATGGCTGAAATAAAAATCGCCGGGGTGATGCGCGCCGGCGCATATTCTCCGAATCATATAGGCAACGATGCCGCGATTTTCAATCTGGTGGCGGACCAGCTGCGCAAGCGTGGCTGTGAGGTGAATGTATATAGTGAGGAGCAGCTTGTATCCGGAGCGGTAAGCGAGCATATTATTGTGAATATGTGTCGTGAGCGCCGTTCGATAAGCGAACTTCAGCGTAGAGAGGATGCCGGCGATCTGGTAATAAACTCAGGATACGGAATCGAGAATTGTATCAGGGAGCGGATGAGCCGCATTCTAACCGGCAGCAGTCTGCCTTATCCGCAGAGTCTTCTGGTGGATACGAACGAAGGTGTGCGCGACCGGCTGATGTCGCTTGGCATTGACCGCTGCTGGATAAAGCGTGCCGACCAGCATACACGCCACAAGGAAGATGTAAGCTATGTGCGACATGCCGAGGAGGCCCAGGAGGTGTTGCAGGAGTATTTTCTGCGTGGAATCGGCAAGGCGGTAATCAACAGGCATCTCGACGGAGAGCAGATTAAATTTTACGGAGTGTGCGGAACCGACTTTTTTTATAGTTTCGTGCCATCGCCTAAGGATGGCGGCGTGATGAATTTCGATGCAGGAACGCTCCGGAGCTTGTGCGAGAAGGCGGCCGATGTGCTTGGAGTGCTTGTATATGGCGGCGACTGCGTGATAGGCTCCGATGGTTCGATTACGATAATAGACTTCGACGACTGGCCGAGTTTCGCGCCTTGCCGCAATGAGGCGGCTCCATGCATAGCACGCGAGATACTTCAGCAAATAAAGAAACATCAGAAAAAATGAGTGAGATAGATCCGAAGACAACCCGGCATCTCCGTCACAAACCTCACGACCACGGTGGTTTTCCTCTGTTGCCCCGAATGATCGCCAGTTCGTTCGGAGCCGGATACCTGCCTGTGGCTCCCGGAACCTGGGGCGCTCTGGCGGCAATAATATTGTGGCTGCCGTTGTATATATGGTGTAGCGGTGTGGTTACATTCTGGGTTACACTGGCCCTCGCGGCGGTGTTTATGGTTGCGGGCACATGGGCCAGCAGCATCTCCGAACGGTATTGGGGCAAGGACCCTGTTATTGCATGTGTCGACGAAACCGTAGGGCAGTGGATAAGTCTGTTGCCTGTGCTTCCGGCATGTCCGTGGTGGGAGATAGCGCTTTCGCTGGCATTGTTCCGCTTTTTCGATATCTTCAAACCGCTTGGCATACGGGCCACCGAGCGCCTGCCGCGTGGCTACGGCATGATGGCCGATGATGTCCTTGCAGGTATATATTCGGCGCTTATTCTGATGGTTCTTAATAATTTCGTAATGTAGGCCATGGGAAAGAGTCTGAAGGAACAGATTGAGGAAGAAAAAGGGATATTGCGCCGCACCGGCGACAAGCTGCTTAACAGTAATTCTCTCTTTACAACCTTTTTGCGCTCGGTAGTATCGTCACAGACCGCATCGTGGGTCGATCTTGGCTTGTGCTTTGTGCTCTTTGCATGGGTAGGCATGACAGCCTGGTCGTCGACTGCGCTCGGAGCTGTGGCCGGAGGCATTGTGAACTGCGTGATCAACTATAAATTCACGTTTCATGCCGATGGCTGCTCATGGCGGGCGGTGGTGGTCAAATACACCTTGATATGGGTGGGCAGCCTTTTGTTGAATACATTTGGCACGCAGTTGCTGTATGACCTCATAAAAGACTGCGACTGGCTCGAGAACATCGGCTTCAGAAAGGACGGTTACTTTGCGGCGGCACGTCTGTTTGTATCGTTGATAGTATCGTGGTGCTGGAACTTTGTACTGCAGCGAAATTTTGTGTATCGCCGAAGCGCTTTCGACCGTCATGCCATTCGATTCGTGAACTTTATCACCCGGCACAAGGAAGCGGCGCCTTACGACCACCGTGTCGATCACCTGTGATACGCAGCGTCAGTTGAAATAATATTTAGAATCAGAATAAAGAGAAAACAAGTGGATATAAAGAAACAAAGCAAAGCTGTACGCGACAGCATTCAGCAAGGCATCTACTGTATAATCAATCCGTTTGTACGCCTGCTGATACGCATGGGTATAACCCCGAACATAGTTACTACCATAGGATTTCTGGGTAATGTGGCGGCAGCAGTGATACTGGTATATGAAGGATATAAGGTCAGGGGCGGTAATCCCGACTACTCGATGGTTACAATAGCAGGCGGGCTGATTATAGCATTCTCGCTTTTCGACATGCTCGACGGTCAGGTTGCGCGTCTTGGCGGCATGGCCTCGAAATTCGGCGCCATGTATGATTCGGTGCTCGACCGCTATTGCGAGCTGTTTAATCTCGGTGGCATAGCCTATTATCTGATTCAGACAGGGCATCTTGCCGGAGCACTGATAACCTTTCTTGCACTTGTCGGCTCATTGATGGTGAGTTACGTAAGGGCCCGGGCCGAGGGTCTCGGCATAGAATGCAAGGTAGGCTTCATGCAGCGTCCTGAACGTGTGGTAGTGACTGCGGCCGCCATACTCGCTACCGGCATTTACGGCATGTGCCAGAAGCCGTATGAAAGTTTTGACCCGAATGTTATTCTTGTGCTGGCGATGGCGGTGATTGCTGTTTTTGCCAACCTTACCGCTGTGGCCCGTCTGGAGCACTGCAGAAAAAAGATGATGTGATGGCGATGAAGCTACCCGCGTTGCGGCAGTCGGTTGTCTGTCTGGCCGCGCTTGCCGTATGGCTTATAGTCACAGCGCTTTTTGTAGGGTTCCGTCCCGAGCATGCTGTGCTGGCGCTGTTGCTTGCCGCGATGTTTTTTATAACTCCGGCCAGCCGCAGGCTTGCTGTGGCTCTGTTGCCATTCTTTATATTCGGCATCAGTTACGACTGGATGAACATTGTGCCCAACTATATGGTCAATCCGGTTGATACCGAAGGGCTTTATAATACCGAGAAGGCATTGTTCGGCATACATGCCGGATCGTCGGTGCTTACGCCTAACGAATATTTCGGCCTGCATCGCTTTGATGTTGCCGATTTATTTGCCGGAGTTTTCTACCTGTGCTGGGTTCCGTTGCCAATATTCTATGGACTATGGCTTTATTTCAGCGGAAAGAAAGGCGCGTATCTTCATTTCGCGATAGTGTTTCTGCTGGTCAATCTCATAGGATTCGCCTTCTACTATGTGCATCCGGCTGCTCCGCCGTGGTATGTGGCCATGCACGGATTCGAAGCCGTGCCGGGTACGCCGGGGTCGGTGGCCGGACTTGACGGATTCGGACGTATCACAGGCTGGAATGTGTTCGAGGGGCTGTATGCCCGCAATTCGAATGTGTTCGCGGCCATGCCGTCGTTGCATTCGGCATATACTCTGGTGGCGTTCATCTATGCGGTGCGCATTCCAAGCAGTGCCTGGTGGCGTTGGATACTCGGCGTTGTGACCGTGGGAATATGGATTACGGCGGTGTACACATCGCATCACTATATACTTGATGTGCTGGGCGGAATCGGATGCGCTGTAGCCGGGTTCGCAATATTTGAATATGTGCTTATGCGTATTCCGGCATTTTCGCGATTTATTACCCGATATAAAGAATTTATCAGATAATGGAAACCCAAAGTGAAGTACGTCCGGACGTACTGAATTATGACGATTTACGCCAGATGGTGCCGCAACTCGACGGCCATCCGCGTCTGGTGAACTGGCTTCTGCATTTCCTTTCGGTCGACAAGGTCAACGATGTGCATCGCCGGAACTGCGATACCCCCGGACCAGAGTTCGTTCGACGAATGCTTATCGATGATTTCAAGATAAAGCTTCGTATCGACAACGAGCAAGTGCTTGAAAATCTGCCCGAAGGAGCGTTTATAACGGTGAGTAACCATCCGCTCGGCGCACTCGACGGAATTGCACTGATATATCTAATTACCCGTTATCGCCCGGAATACAAGGTTATGGTGAACATGATTTTGAATAAGATCAGCGCCATGCGTCCGAATTTCATCGCCGTTGATGCCTGGGCTTCGGACGATCCGGCCAAAAGGGCTGTATCGGTGCGAGGTATAATGGAGGCCCTGAGGCAGTTGAAAAACGGCAAGCCGGTGGGCTTCTTTCCTGCCGGCGCCATGAGCAAGAC
>JAIDBM010000077.1 GCA_029056365.1 Muribaculaceae bacterium
CGCAGATGCTCGTCGATGGTCTCGAACATCCAGTAGCGGGCCTGCTGCTGGCGGCGGCGTTCGAAGTAGCCGTTGCCGTCGACATAGGCGAAGTAGCGGTCGATCATGTCCCATACTTCGGCGATGCCGAGTTCGAAGTAGCCTGAGTATGTGAGTACTTCGGACTGCCATCCGGACTCTGTCGGCGGAAACAGATGCAGCGCGCTCCGGAACTGGGCCTGGGCCAGCTGGGCCGGACCGATATTGTCGCCGTCGGCCTTATTGATTACGATGCCGTCGGCCATTTCCATTATGCCGCGTTTTATTCCCTGCAGTTCATCGCCGGTGCCGGCGAGTTGTATCAGCAGAAAGAAGTCCACCATTGAGTGTACGGCGGTTTCGCTCTGACCTACACCTACGGTCTCGACAAAGATGTTGTTGTATCCGGCTGCTTCACAGAGTACGATGGTTTCGCGTGTTTTTCGTGCCACTCCGCCGAGCGAGCCGGCCGAGGGAGAAGGACGGATAAATGCATCGGGGTGCTGCGATAGCTTTTCCATTCTGGTTTTGTCGCCGAGAATGGATCCTTTGGTGCGTTCGCTCGACGGGTCAATGGCCAGGACAGCCAGTTTACCGCCTTGTTTCAACACATGCAGGCCGAATACATCGATTGAGGTTGATTTTCCTGCGCCTGGAACACCGGTGATGCCGATGCGCCTCGACTTTCCGCTGTAGGGCAGGCATTTTTCAATCACTTCCTGAGCAATGGCCTGATGGGCCGGATTGATGCTTTCCACAAGTGTGACGGCGCGGCTGAGCATTGTCACATCGCCGCGCAGAATGCCTTCGACGAGTTCTCCGGCCGATGGCAACGGCTTGCGTTTGGGGCGTTTTGCGGCGTATGGGTTGACTTGCGGCGGCTGGGCCACGCCTGAGTTTACGTTCAGGCCTTTGTACTGGAGGTCGTTTTCCGGATGTTCGTGCATGGCTTTGAGGAGAGGTTTAGAATGATCGGAATCCCATTACCTTACGTACTTCCGCCAGAGTGGCGGCGGCACGTGCGCGTGCTTTTTCGGCACCTTGGCGCACCACGCGGTTGAGATATGCGTCATCGGCGAGGATGTCGCTTACGCGTTCGCGTATCGGGGTGGTTACTGCAAGGATGTCTTCTGCGAGCTGCTTCTTGAGGTCGCCGTAGCGGAGAGTGCCGTCGTCGTATGCCTGACGGAAGTGTGTCACCACATCGGGTGCCGATGTCAGTTCGAGCAGGGTGAACAGATTGGCCACCGGTTCGCTCATCGGTTGTCCGGGGTGGGGTCCGTCGTCGGTGGTGGCACGCATCACTTTCTTACGTAACACTTTGGGATCGTCGACGAGGTAGATGCAGTTGCCTTCGCTCTTTCCCATTTTGCCGCTGCCGTCGAGTCCGGGCACTTTTACAGGTGCGCCGCCGAAGTTGAAGTCGGTGGGTTCGGGAAATATGTCGGCGCCGTAGAATGAGTTGAAACGCCGTGCGAAGCGTCGTGTGAGTTCCAGATGCTGGAGCTGGTCTTTGCCCACGGGCACTTTCGTGGCCTTTTGTATCAGTATGTCCACGGCCATAAGGGTGGGGTAGGTGAGCAACCCGGCGTTGACACGTTTGTTTGTCTCGGCGCCTATTATCTGGTGTTCGAAGTTTTCTTCGTCGTTTTCGCCTGCCGCCGGGGTTCCGATGCCGAGCGCTTTACGGGCCTTGTCTTTGAACGAGGCTGTGCGCATCAGTTCTCCTATGCCTACATGCATGTTGAGCAGCAGGTACATTTCAGAAATCTCGGGAATATCGCTTTGCACGAATATGGTGGCTTTTTCGGGGTCGAGTCCGGCTGCAAGGTATTCGGCCAAAATGTTTTTCACGTTGGCATGAAGCTGCTCGGGTTCAGGGTTTGTGGTAAGGGCGTGGAGGTCGGCTATGAAGAAGTTGCAGTCGTAGTCGTCCTGGATGCTTACGAATTTCCTTAGTGCGCCGTAGTAGTTGCCAAGGTGCAGGTTTCCGGTCGAGCGGATTCCGCTCACTACTATTTCTTTTTTTGAGTTATTGTTGTCCATATGGTTATATATGTGCTGTTAGTCGATTTAGTTTGCAAAGATAGTGAATTATCGCAAGAATTTACTAATTTTGGGCAGGCAAATATTTTCATCGTTTTATACTTCAAAGTCCAGTAATGTAAATTTTATGTTTTTAAGGTGCTTTATTTCGCTTTTGAGTATTTGTGCCGCTGCGGTTGTCATGGCTTCTGGTGCAGATGGGCGTGTGGCTGCGTCGGGCCGTACAGGCGTGTATCTGCTTGAGGAAGGATGCCCGTGGAGCGCGGTGAATGTGTATTTGTGGGATGCTGGAAACGCGAACAAGGAATACCTCGGTCCTTGGCCTGGCTGTGCTGCGGGATTGATGTCGATCGACGGTGTGAGGTATTTTCATGTTTCGGTCGAAACTTCCGATGTTATGATAAAGCCGATGATTATTTTCAACGGCGATGGCGTGAGCGGAGATTTTGATTTCGTTGGCAACGGCATATATA
>JAIDBM010000078.1 GCA_029056365.1 Muribaculaceae bacterium
ATCTTGCTAATCCATTTATTATCTTATCTTTAATCTCAAGCCCGTTTTCTTCATTTTATATCGCGGAGAATTACGAATTTTCCGCATAACTCGCAAGTAGTCGGTGCAGGTGTCACTTACGGATCTACATCGTAGTATATGGCGAGTTGTTTGCACAGGTCGTCTTTGCGTATTTCTATATATAGCTGGCGCAGTATCTGTTTTACCTGACGGATGGATGCGTCGGTTTCAATTTTGAGCATTATCCGGCGGATATACAGCGATTTGACCCGCGACACTTTCGGCTCTATCGGTCCGTGTACCCGGTTTCCGAACAGTGCGCGCAGTTTTTCGGCATAGGCTGTGGCGTGCTGTTGCACCGTAGCGGCATCGCGGTGTTTGATGTATATGTTTATAAGCCGGACAAACGGCGGATAGAGATATGCCTTGCGTTCTTCGATTTCCTGATTGTAGAAGCCGGTATAGTCGTGGCGTACTGCCTGCTGTATTACCGGATGCGATGGCTCGCGGGTTTGTATGAGCACCCGTCCGGGAACATCGCCCCGGCGTCCGGCGCGTCCGGCCACCTGTTCCATCATGTTGAATGCCCGTTCTGCGGCACGGAACTCTGGAAAGTGTATCAATGCATCGGCATTGACCACCACCACCATCGTCACGCCTCCGAAGTCAAGTCCCTTCGTAACCATCTGTGTGCCTACGAGTATGTCGGCTTTCCGGGCCGAAAAGCTGTCGATGATATTCTGGTATCCGTTTTTGTTTCTGGTGGTGTCGAGATCCATTCTCAGAATGCTGTGTCCGGGAAAATAACCGGCTATGTTGTCTTCGATACGTTCGGTTCCGTATCCGATTATGGATACGGCCGGTTCGTGACACGACGGGCATACACCCGGCACCGGATACACCGCTCCGCAATAGTGGCATACGAGTTGTTCGGGCGACCTATGGTATGTGAGCGACACATCGCAGTGGTCGCATTTGGGAATGAAGGCGCAAAGCCGGCAACGCGCCATGGGAGAGTATCCCCGCCGGTTGTGGAAGAAAATTACCTGATTTCCCGCGTTGAGGGTTTTTCGCGCTTCAGCAACAGTATGGTCGGCGAATGTTCCGGTAGTGGCTCCCCGCTGGAATTCGCGGTTGAGGTCGATTATTTCCACAGCCGGGAGTGTTCCGCCGCCATATCGCTCCGACAGTGTCACCAGACCGAATTTTCCGGTGCTTGCCTTGTAGTATGTCTCTATCGAAGGGGTTGCGCTGCCGAGCAGGGTTTTGGCTCCGTGCATTCCGGCGAGTACAATTGCCGCGTCTCTGCCGTTGTATCGCGGCGCGGGGTCCGACTGTTTGTAGCTCGTTTCGTGTTCTTCGTCCACAATCACAAGGCCCAGACGGGCGAAAGGCAGGAACACCGATGAGCGGGCGCCTATAACCACGCATGGCGAATTTCCGTTGAGCATGTTCATCCATATCTCCATGCGTTCCGCATCTGAGAATTTGGAATGGTATATTATCACACGGTCGCCGAACACTTTCTGCAGGCGCACGGTGAGCTGGGTTGTAAGCGCTATTTCCGGAACCAGCATCAGCGCCTGGTTCCCGTCGCGCAGCACATGGTCGATGAGGTGTATGTACAGCTCGGTTTTCCCGCACGATGTAACTCCGTGCAGCAGTGTTATGTCGTGGCTGAAGAAGCTCTGATGTATTTCGGCCAGTGCGCTCTGCTGAGCCTTGGAGAGTTCAGGCAGTGCGGCGTCGGGTTTGCCTTGGAATGTGAAGCGCGATACATAGCGCAGGTCGATTTCCACCAGTGCTTTGTCGGCAAGCGCCTTCACTGTCTGCCGGGTAAGGGCCGACCGTTGCAGTACATCGTCGAGCGAAGCCTCGGCGATGTCGCCAGGCTGGCATTCGCGCCACATCGACACGAGCGTAAGCAACATCGTCTGCTGTCTGTCGCTGCGGCTTACGGCTGTAAATGCCGTTTGTACGGACGCAGGGTCTTTTATGTCGAAAAGAGGTTTTACAAAAGCCTTTCGTCTGCGACCGAAGCGTTCGAGCGAACGTTCGCTTACCTTGAGTAAATCGAGAGCTATAAGCCTGTTTACTGTGGCTTCAATATCGTTGCGTTTGCTGATGCGTGCCAGGTCTTTCGATGTCGACGCGCCCTTCTGGCGGATAAGCTCGAGCAGTTCAAAGTCGCTTGTATCAAGTGAGGCGGTAACGGTCTCGTCGATACCGTCGGCCGCGATTTCTATTACTGTTTCACTCTCGATTTTCAAACCGGCCGGCAGGGCGGCATTGAATACTTCGCCTATTGAGCACAGATAATAGTCGGAAAGCCATTTCCACAGTTTCATCTGCGGATGCCGTACAACGGGATTGCGGTCGAGAGACACGGCTATAGGCTTCGGAGCCACTCCCTGTGGAGCGCGGTTGTCGACCGATTCCACCAGTCCGGTATACAGGCGCCGGCCGCCGAACGGCACCAGCACGCGGTGCCCCGGCCTGACCATCGGGGCCATTTCGTCCGGAACAAGATAAGTGAAAGTCCCGTCGAGAGGCTTTGGTATTATTACTTGTGCGTATGCAGGCATTTGTATGGGTGGAGAGTAAGCTGGCTCAGACCGTGCCGGAAATAGGGTTTGTCGAACTGCTGGGAGTTTACGATTTCGTTGTTGAATACCACAATGTCGATATCAAGGGGCATGATTCCGGAAGCCTTGGATTCCGGAGTACGTCCGTAGGCTTTCTCGCGTGTCGATGCAAGCGAGTGCAGACTTTCGCACCGGTCATTGAAAAAGCCTGCGCATACAGCGTTGGCGTATGGCTGTCCGAGTCCGGAGTCGTCATCGCTCTCATATATGTCCGAAGCCTGGAATCCGCTCAGTATGGTGCGGAATACGGCAAGCGTTTCAGCCACGTTGGCATATTTGTCGCCGACATTGCTGCCGATGCATATCACCGTTAGTCCGTTCACTTTGTGCTGTGGAGAGTGATTAGTGTTATCTCGGGCGTGGCGCCTATGCGTGTGGGGATACCCACTTCGCCCATGCCGATGTTCACATACAGAATGTGGCCGGTGTCATCGCCATAAATTCCGCCCCATGTTTCATACCGGAGTGCGGCGGGTGATATTCTCCCGGCGCTCATCTGCATGGCATGCGTGTGGCCCGACAGAGTAAGCGGAATGTTTATCTGCCGGTTGTCGCGAATGTCGTTGGTCCAGTGGGCCGGGTTGTGGCTTAGAAGAATCTTGAACGAGGAGTCGGAGAGTGTGGGGTAGGCGGCCTGCAGGTTTCCGTAGTTTTTGAAAGGAGGGTCGCCGAGGTTCTCCACTCCTATGAGCTTGATTGTGTCGCCGCCGCATACTACAGGGGCATGGCTGTTGCGCAGCAGTTTCCAGCCCATTTCGTGCTGCATGCGGTAGAGGTCTTCCATGTTCTGCTGTTTGGCTTCGGCCGAATCCCAGTCGTAATAGTCGCCGTAGTCGTGGTTGCCGAGAATCGACCATACTCCGTACGGAGCCTTGAGTCCGGACAGAGTATTGACGAACGGACGCAGTTCGCAGCTCCGGCGGTTTACAATGTCGCCGGTAAATACAATCATGTCGGGATGCAGGCTGTTTACTTTGTCGACCATCTTGTGCATGAATGCGGTGTCGGAGCCATATGTGCCTACATGCAGGTCGCTGAGCTGCACTATGCGGAAGCCATTGAACGCCGGAGGTATGGAAGCCGACGATATTTCCACTTCCTCCACATTGATTCTGTAACGGTTTATGAGGGCGCCCCACCACATGGCGATAAATACAGCCGCAGCCAGTATGATTCCGCTTGTGGAGACATAGCGCCATGCTTTTCTTCCTGAAAGCCGGGGAATGCGGGATACGAGGTCGAATATCACGAATATCAGTTTTGGCACATACACGCTCAGATAGGCGTACAGGCCCCACATGAGCATGAGAAAGCCGCCGTCGTCGCCATGCCGTTTCGGCACGAATATCATGGCCAGCATGGCCAGAAGCAGCAGCAGCGACAAGCCTGCGTGTATCCGGCTCCATATTCGGTTGCCGAGCCGGTGGCGGAGTACCCGGAATATGTACAGGTCGATGCCGCAGTTTATCAGCAGCATCGCAATCACAGGAATAATAGGGAAACGCATGGCTTACGTATGATTATTTGTCGCAATCGAGGGCCGCAAGCTGGTTTTTAAGCGGATTGGCGTACATGGTGAGCATCATGTGGCGCATGAATTCGCGTTCTTCAGCACTTACATCGGCAATGTCCACTTTGTCGAGCTGTCCGTTGATGTAGTTGTCGAAGCGCTCCACATCATCGGCCTGGTACATGCCGGCGAACTGCGATGTCGAATTCACCTCGTCGTATGCTATGTAGTTGCACGGGAAAATATGGTATCCGCAGTGTATCGCGCGGTCAATCAGACGGCAGGTCTCGTGTACGACATGGGCACGGTCTTCGCCGCCTTCGTAGGCCTGGAGGTCGTTGTTTATGCACTTGCCTATGCGGAAATGTATGCGGCCTTTGTGCCTGAGCAGTCCGGTTTCCATGCTGAACAGGTCGTCGCGCTTGCTTTTTTTGAATTCCGGGTCGCGGCGCCGCAGCAGGAATTCGCGAGCCTTCAGATAGTCGTTGGGGTCGAATTCATATGAAATCGACACCGGCATGAGGTTTACGGCCATTATATTTTCCTTTATTGATCCGTCGCCGGCCAGCGAGAGCATCTTTACAAGGCTTTCCTGAGTGATGTCGTTTGAATCTTTGGCGCGGCCTTCGCGCTGGGCTATCCATACCGACTCGCGCAGCACTCCGATTGTATAATGGATGTATGCCGACAGCTGTCGGGCCGCATCCAGAGCCTGAAGGCGCTGTACATCGCGTTTTACAATAAAACTGCGGTTGAGCTTCACCAGATCGCTTATCCACTCGTAGATGAGAAGATTGTTGCCTATCGCCACCTGGGTAAGCGGCATGTTGTTGCGTATGAAGCATAGGTTAAGGAACGATGCATCAAGCACAATGTCGCGGTGGTTGGTAATAAAGGTGTAGCATTGACCGTCTCCGCAGTTTTCAAGTCCGTCTATCGAGATTCCGTCGGTTGTGGTCTTGGCCAGGAGTTCGAGAAAGGCGCCCATGGCCTTGCGCTGGAATTCGTCCTGCGATTTCAGGGCAAGAAGCTGTTCGATGAACTTCGGATAGTCGACATCGGGCATCACATACCTTACAGCGTGTTCGAATCCGTCTTCATTCACCAGTTCCGCCATTTTAATACGGAAATCCGCATCGGTATACGGCGCTATGTCTTTGAAATGTTCGGGTATAACTGGCTGATGATTATGATGAATTGTATCTTTGGCTTCTGACATGGCTATATATGGTTGAGGATTGGAGGTGCAAAGTTAAAAAAAAATGCCTACAAATTCAAATTTCAGACTTGCTGCGCTTTTGCCGCGCGACAGCGGCAGCTATCGTTTCCCGGCGGCATCGGCAAGTTGCCGCCAGCGGTCGATCATCGCTGTCATGTCTTCGGGCACGGGGCAGGAAAAGAACATTTCCTCGCCTGATGCCGGGTGTACGAATCCGAGAGTGCGGGCGTGAAGCGCCTGACGCGGACATATCTGGAAGTTCCGTTCTACAAAAGCCTTGTAAGTGGCCGACGGCACTCCGCGGAGTATCTTGTCGCCGCCATAGCGTGAGTCGTTGAACAGAGGGTGCCCGATGTGGCGCATATGCACCCTGATCTGATGGGTGCGTCCGGTTTCAAGCACACATTTGACCACCGATACCGGCCCCAGGGCTTCCAATGTGTTGTAGTGTGTTACGGCATGCTTGCCGTAGTCGCTTCCCGCCGGAAACACATCCATCTGAAGCCGGTCGCGCAGCGAACGGCCAATGTTCCCTTCTATTCGTCCGTCGGCTGGATCGGGTCTGCCCCACACCACGGCCACATATTCCCGTTTTGTGGTTTTGTTGAAAAACTGTTTTCCCAGCGCTGTCTTGGCATCGGGTGTCTTTGCCACTACAAGCAGTCCGGAGGTATCTTTGTCGATGCGGTGCACAAGGCCCATGCGGGGGTCGGCCACATCATAGTCGGGATTGTCTTTGAAATGCCAGGCGAGCGCGTTCACAAGTGTGCCGCTGTAGTTGCCGTGGCCCGGATGTACCACCAGACCCGGCGGCTTGTTCACCACCAGCAGATATTCATCCTCGTATACTATGTCGAGCGGAATATCCTGGGCTATGATTTCGAAATCGTAGCGCGGCCTGTCCATTACTATCTGGACAATGTCGAGCGGCTTGACCCTGTAGTTGCTTTTCACCGCCTTGCCGTTTACGAGTATGCATCCCGCCTGGGCGGCCTGCTGAATACGGTTGCGCGATGATTTCTGCAGCCTTTCGGTCAGGAATTTGTCAACTCTAAGCAGAGCCTGGCCCTTGTCGGCTGTAAAGCGGAAGTGTTCGTACAGGTCGCGGCCGCTGTCATCGGTGATGATACGGCATGATTCGTCCGTAATGCCGGATTCGTCAATATTATCGATGCAGTCGTCGGGTTCAGTCATAGATGTCGTCGCTGTAGTTTGTGTTGTCGGAATCTTCGGCTGATTCATCGGGGTCGTATGACGGTTCATCGGAATCAGTGGTCGTGTCGGCTGCTGTGAATTCAGGCTCCGGCTCTATGGCTTTGCCTACTTCAAGAGTCACAGTGGCCGATACCGGCAGACTTGTGCCTACTCCTATAGGTTTGCCGTTGTAAAGGGCGCGTTCAACATTGTCGTTGTACATCGAGGGCACACTCACAATCCGCACATTGTTGATGCCCAGTCCTTGAAGCAGGCTTATGGCCTGTCGCGACGATATGTTGTCGATTGGAGTGGACACAACCACTTCTTTGGGCGAGTAGGCCACGATGGTTACATATACCTGACGGCCTTCTTTTACCACAGCTCCGGCGTGTGGCCATGATTCGAGTATCATGCCCGGCTGCATTTTTTTTCGCAGGCTTTCGGCAAGGTCGCTGATGAATATTGAGTCGCTGACCTCGATTTCAAGATTGTTTTCATCGAGTTTGTCAATAGCCTCGCGGTAGTCCATGTATTTTATGTCCGGAACCACCGATGTTCTGCCGTGGTGGGTCCATGCGTCAAGGAACATCAAGGTTATCCACGCCATCAGGAAAACGAATCCGATGGCCAGAAATATGTTGAACAGCACAGGATGACGGCTGATGCTTTTACGTAAGCGGGCAATGAAATCTTTCATGTTTCAGAACTGCGTTAGATTGCAGTTGCAAAGTTACGCAAATTTAATTATTCCCGCAAATCGGCCTGAAAGCAAAGTGTGACGGAATATGAAAGGTCAGAACGAGAACTGGCATACTGCTCCGACTCTGCGGGCCCAGCGGTGTTCTCCGCCGAAGTTGCGCCGTTGCCCTAAATCAAGTTCGGCTCCTAACTGTATGCGTGGAGTGAGGTTGTAGAATGTGTTGACACAGATGAAAGTACCGCTTTTATATTCATCGGGTGCTTCGTTTTTGGCAAAGTAGCGCGTCTGGCTCGCGCTGGCACTGATAAAGAACGATGGTGTGAAGTTGTACTGCAGTCCGGCGCACCAGCCCAGAGACGCCGGAGCTGTAAGCCTGACGGGTTTATCCGGGTCGGGCACAAGGTCGTAGGCCGAGCATATGAGGTCGCCGCCCAGTGAACCGTAGCCGCGTCCGGTGCTCATGGTAAGATACAGTGTGAGCGGGTCGACCGGATGGCTTACCGAGCTTAACTGAATGCCCCAGCCGAGCTTGTTGAAGTTTTTGCCGGCGGCTATGTCGCGGTATGAAAGTGTGCGCAGAATGCCGGCCAGCCGAATATGCTGGCTTTTGTCCCATTGGTATTGAACGAAAGCTGCCGCGTCAGGAAGCCAGCTGCTTACACTGCGGGTAGTGGAATTGTCGGCGGCAATCTGTGTTGCGGGAGTTTCGAGCGATGCGGCCACAGTCCAGCGGTTTTTGAATGTAGGCATGTATCTCACCAGCACCGAGGTCATCGACATTTTGTTGTTCGGTCCGTTGGCATCTACTGTAGGCGGCACGGCGGCAAGGTCGGAAAAAGTCGACACCGCGTAACCTACAGTGAAATCGTTTATCATAGCATAAGCTTTTTTGAGACGGAAATCACGGGTCTGGTAGCCGTTGAAGTTCGCTTCGATATACAGTTGGTATTCTCCGAATGTCTTGTTTCGGCCGATTACTCTGAAAAACAGACATGTTCCGGCCGGCGTAGTTCCGAACACACGCATGTTGGCAGGGTCGGGATGTATCGGAATCATATACGGAGCGAATGCCGGCGATGGTATCGCACCGCCCCAGTCGTAGTATCCGCGCATACGCACAGCTCCGCCGACCCCCATGGCAAGTTGCGAGTCGCGGCTCATGAACAGGAAATAGGGAGCCGCCGGGTCGGAGAAGTGTCGGAACTGGTCGTAATAGAAGGTTGCTATTATATTATATACCGAATCGAGATACTCCCGGCTGTGTGTATCGACCGGAGTGCCGTCGATGTTGATGAACTTATGCGATGCTATCAGCGAATCGGTCTGCATGTCCGGCAGACTGCGTGCTTCAGTGCTCAGGCAACCGTACAGGAATGCCGTGGACAGAATTATAAGATTTCGGATTTTCATAAGGCAATATGGCTATAATATAATGTGATGCTGAGTATGCAACAACCGAGAGAGTGCTATTGTTTGAGAAAACTGTATTTTCACCGGCCTTTTACCGTTGCTTAAAGAAATAATAAATCAAAATTCAATGGCTTCGGTAAAAGTAATGTTCCGGCCCTCCTCGGTCACAGGTCGCGAGGGCAAAATCTATTATCAGATTATCCATGAGAGAAAAGTTCGACAGCTTGTTTCTGATTACAAAGTATACCCCTCGGAGTGGGATGCCTCCCGCTCAAGGGTGATAACCAGCCGTGAAAGTGAGCGCAAATCGGTTGTTTTGTCTATCCGCGAGCGGATTCGCTGGGATGTGGAGCGGCTCACGAAGATAGACCGCAGGCTGTATGCCAACGGCCTGGTATATACCGCCGACGATGTAATCGACGAGTTCAACCGTTATACACAAGAGTACACTCTGTTTAACTTTATGGAGAATATAATAGTCCGACTCAGACAGAACGGAAGGGTCAGGACTTCCGAAACGTACAAGTCCACACTTAACAGTATAAGGAAATTCCTGGCGAGCCGTAACTCAGATGGCGGTTACGGTCAGAACGTGGATGTAGCGCTCGACAGCCTCACTCCCGGACTGATTGAAGCATATGAGGCATGGCATAAAGAGCGGGGAGTGGCTCCCAACACTATATCATTCTACAACCGTATACTCCGTGCGGTATATAACCGGGCTGTAGAGGATGAGATCATAGAGAACCGTAATCCGTTCCGTCATGTCTATACAGGCATTGACAAGACTGTAAAGCGAGCCTTGCCTTTGCCGGTGATAAGTAAAATCAAGGCCTTGGACTTGTCGGTGGCTTGCCCATTGGATTATGCCCGCGATATGTTTCTGATGAGCTTTTATCTCAGAGGCATGAGTTTCGTCGACATGGCCTTTCTGAAAAAGGCAGACCTCAGAAACGGATACGTTATATATCGGCGCCGCAAGACAGGCCAGCAACTCATAATCGAATGGACAAAGGAAATGCAGATGGTTCTTGACAAGTATCCCGAAAACGCTACCGATTATCTGCTGCCGATTATTAAAAAAAATGGTACAAACGAGCGATATTCTTACCGTAATGCAGGCTACAGCATAAACCGTAATCTTAAAATCATAGCCGGGATGGTGGGCATTTCCATTCCTCTGACTCTTTATGTGGCCCGCCACAGCTGGGCCTCCGCGGCAAAGGCCAAAGGCATTCCCCTGTCGGTAATCAGCGAGGGCATGGGGCACGACTCGGAAGCAACCACTCAGATTTACCTCGCCAGCCTCGATACCTCAGTCGTCGACCGCGCCAACTCTCTGATCATCTCGTCGTTGTAGTATGCTCAAAAGAAAAGTCTGGAATATAGCGCCATAAAGAAACACTATTGCTTCAGTTTTACTCAGTTCTGAGGCAATAGTGTTTGATAATTATCTAAATCTCTTGGAAAGAGAGGTCTACAACAGTAACCAATAAAGCATTAACCGACCTTTCATAATGGAGTTCACAGCAGAATTTCATAAGAGCAGATAGATGGGTTATACGCTGCCGGTTATATACGTGATATCCAGTTCTGCCTCGCGGTCGAGGCCGTTGCACTGGCGGGTGAAAAGCTGCCATGGCGTCGAGCCGAAGTATTTGCCGAGAATTTCAATGATTCATAATATATGGTCTCAATGGATGAGGAAGACAGCAACAACTGTTTGAGCCGTTCGGGCACTGGGCCGATTTTTGCTTCGAGCAGTGCAAGCTCCCACCGGGACTCGCCAGACTCGAACTCCTCGGGCCAATCTGCCACGTCTCCCCAGTCGATTTCGCCGTATCGTCCGAAGGGCGCGGAACACCAAAGTATCTCGGCTGCCGCTTCGGCAGCCGTAACCGCTCCGTTGTCGGGGAGGACAACCTCCATTCCTACGATGTTGAAATACCGGTCGCCCTCGCACATGTAAGCATCTGAGTTGCCATCCGGATGGAACGTTATAGTACCTCCTTCGCCCGAAAACACGGTATTAAGGATAATGTCGTAATCCTCTTTGTATCTCGATATGGGGAGAAGCGCATCAGGATATTTCTTCTTCATCGGCTCAATGATATCCTTGAGCTCCAATGATTGGAATAATTCTTTTACAGTCATGGCAAAATAAATAAAAATTAATTTGAACGAAACCGGATGTCATCGTAATTCTTTTTAGCTCTGAGCCGGTCGACAATCATACCGGCCCGATAGCCTAATGCTACAACTCTGAACATAATTTTTTGCAATTAGTCCCACCAGTAGGTGAGGTTGTGGTCAAGGTATTTCCAGAGGATTTTGTAGGCTTTGGCCCGGCGCAGTTCTGACAGCCGAAGTTCGAAGAATTCATCGTCGTTGCTGATATTACCGTATTCATACTGTCCGAAAATGCGACCGATAAATCGGGAGGCATTGCGGGTATTTACATAAATCCCGTTCATATCGTAACTGTCGGCTGCGGCCAATTCGAGCAGTCGGCAGCATAGCTCCATGCGCGATACATAGAGCCTGCTGTTGACGAATCGGTCGGTAAAGCGATGGTAGCCGATATGGTATTCAATTCGTTTGCGGAGAATGTCGAGAATGTAGCTCCAGTCAATTGCCGAATCGTTGGCAGCAGCATCTTTCCAATAGTAACAGGCTTTTCTTTTCAGGCTGAGGTCTTTCCCGGGATTTTCAACGTAGCTGTATGAGATTCCCTCCTCGAAACGTCTCCGGCAGTCCTTATGATAACGAGTCTGAGTCCTGAAGTCGTAGAGCGTCGACCAGTATAGCAGGTGAGCCGCGAGTTCAGCGACAGTCAACTTCTCCGTATCGTCGAATATCACCTCGCGCCCCACAAGCCACTCAATAGGGTCGGGTGCTCCGGCAACATGAATCATAGCCTCGAAGTCACGAACAATCTTCACGGGCTTGTCGGAACGTGTGTCATCAACCGGCATATTGCGAATTGTATAAAACAGTGTCTTATACAAATTCATTACGCTTTCCGGCTCGTCGTAACAGGTCTGAAGCATGTGCCACACATCTTCAAACTCCGAGTTGATAAAGTATTCCTTGTAATTCATGCTGCAAATTTAATGTCTTAGACTGCCAAAAGCTGTCAGGCGATAACAAAAAATGAAGATATGTTTTTGAACCGGGTCTAAGCCTTCTCCGATGCGACTAACACCACCTTGTAGGAATCACCCAGAGACTCATCTGAGGTGATACCCCACATTATATTGATGTCAGGATTCGCTCCTGACAGCGAGTCGGTGATTGATGAAAACTCAGACATATCGGGGTGTCTGTTACCGAAGCGGAAATCAATCAGTAATTCTTCTACCTTGTCAACCTTGCAAGGCAGGGCATTGACGGCTTCGTTAAAAGCTTCGCCAAGTTTGGAGTTGACCCCCGATGTCACATGGCTTTCACCCTCGGCTGAAAGCACATTGATAACATCGTCTTTGTCAAGGGTGATTAAGCCTTCCGACTCAACAATGCGGTCGAGTTCCTTGATTTCGCCATGAACGGGATAATCGTTCCATGTTGAGATTCCGTTGTTCATTGTATTATACTTTAGAGTTTAGTACATCAATAGCCTTTTGTGCGTCGGTTTCCGTGATGCCGACAATGGGATTAAATTTTTAGCAGTCCGGGCGGGTTCGACTCGACGCAGTGCCGAGAGCAGAGTCAAGCTTGCTTGAACTATGCCGAGGCACAAGGAGAATGGGCGA